>CALCOW010000025.1 GCA_937899935.1 uncultured Phycisphaerae bacterium | reverse complement strand
GCTGGTATTGTGCGTCTTGGGCGATGGATTCGGCTGATGCGCCGTTGGAATCTCGAAGAAGCCGTGATGGTGGGTCGCGTTGGTAAGGAACGCATGCATGATCCACTACGTCTGATTCGTCAGATACCTGACTGGCGGGCCTTTTGTCTCTGGTATCGTGCGCTTCGGCATGATCGACGCACACCGGCGTTACTCACTGCCGTGGCCGACGAACTAAAAAAGAGCGGTATTACGCTTATGGACTCAACAAAGTACATTCCCGAACATATGGCAACACCAGGCGTCCTCGGACAGCACGTGCTCTCCGCTCAGCAGCAGCGCGATGTTGAGCTTGGGTGGCCATTGCTTGATCAAATCGTCGAACTTGATATTGGACAGTGCCTCACGATAAGAGATAGTGATGTCATCGCTGTTGAAGCGGTTGAGGGAACCGATGCAGTCATTGATCGCACGAAACTACTTTGCAAAAGCAAAGGTTGGACACTACTCAAATCAACAAAGCCGAGCCACGACATGCGCGCCGATGTTCCCTCCATCGGGCCGCAGACTGTTGAGCGTGTTGCTGCCGCTGGGGGGCGATGCATTGCCATCGGGGCAGGCCGGGTCATTCTTTTAGACCGCCCTGCGGTGCTCGAAGCCGCTGATCGCCTCAATGTAACGATCGTCGGCATTCCGAATGCGGCAGCTGCCCCATAATGACCAGTCATTCAGACCGTCGTTATGTCTCTCGTGGTGGGCTTAAGTTAGCTCATGCTCTTGAACACTTTCAACTTAATGTCAATGGCCTTCGATGTGCCGATCTAGGTTGCTCGGTCGGTGGCTTCTCTGACTGCCTTTTACAAAATGGTGCGGCTGAAGTGCACGCCGTCGACACCGCCTACGGTGTTCTGGACTTTTCAATTCGCCGTCGAGATGATGTGATCGTTTATGAACGGACCAATGCCCTTCACCTGCAACCTCCAGACCCGGCTTTGGATCTCGTAGTGATCGATCTCGGCTGGACACCTCAGTATCGAGCCATACCTGCTGCTCTGAACTGGCTAACACCCAAAGGCCACGTAATTACGTTGGTCAAGCCACATTATGAGCTCGATGCAAATCAGAAGGAACACGCTCTGAAGGACGGGTGCCTTGATGCGGCGGTCGCAAAACAAGTCTTTGAGGCTGTGCTTGCTCAATTTGACCATCTGAGTACCAAGGTGCTGAACTGGACGGAGTCACCTATTCGAGGTCTTAAGAGCGAACGGCGAAGGCCTGGCCAGGGCAACCGTGAGTACTTGGTCCTTCTCGGCAAAAAGGACACGTATGAGGACGCTTAGAAACAGCCCGAACTGTCCTTTTAAGAGCCCCGAATCCCAACAATTGAAGCCGCTGATCGGCTAAAATAATTGATCCTGGCAGGCCCACTGATTTGAGCTTGCTGATTGATTTGCGCAGGACCCCAGAGCCCCTTATGGCGAACACACCGAAACCAGAAAACACTGACGCGCAAGAGCCACCAAACAATGGTGATCGCATGATCGATCAGCGTATCGATCGAGAGCTTCATGAGAGCTATCTCACTTATGCGATGAGCACCATTATGGACCGGGCATTGCCGGACGTACGAGATGGACTGAAGCCTTCACAGCGGCGCATTTTGATCGCCATGGCTGATCTCAATCTATCACCCGGTCGGAAGCACCGGAAGTGTGCCAAGATCGCTGGTGATACTTCTGGTAACTACCACCCACACGGCGAGGGTGTCATCTATCCAACCCTGGTCAATATGGGCCAAGACTGGAAAATGCGCTACCCGCTTGTCGATAAACAAGGCAACTTCGGTTCGATTGACGGTGATCCACCAGCAGCAATGCGGTATACCGAGGCGCGCCTACGATCAACTGCTGTCGAGTTACTTGATGACTTGAAGTTTGACACCGTCGACTTCAAAGCCAACTATGACGAAACCAGACAAGAGCCAACGGTTCTACCTGGTCGCTTTCCTAATCTATTAGTCAATGGTTCGAGCGGCATTGCCGTTGGAATGGCGTGCTCAATGCCACCACACAATCTCAATGAGGTCTGTGATGGCATTATTGCATTGATTGACGATCCAGATATCGAACTCGGTGACTTGATCAAGATCATCCCGGGCCCCGACTTCCCCACTGGCGGCGTCATCATCGGACGCCGCGGCATACACGAAGCTTATTCAGGTGGTCGAGGAAGATTGATACTCCGTGGTCGCGTGCACTATGAACAAGTTGGCGCCCGAGAATGCATTGTTATTGATGAGATCCCTTATCAGATCGTTCAAAGCAATCTCATTGAAAAGATGGTGGACGCAGCAAAGTCTGGCCGCATTCCTGACATTGCAGATATCAAAAACTTCTCAGGCAAAAAACACCGAACCCGGATTGTCGTCTACCTGAAACGAGGCGCGGATCCAGATGTCGTGCTCAAGCAGATCTACCGATACACCCCACTGCAAAGCACTATTTCGGTCATCAACATCGCATTGTCCAACCATCGACCATGCACCCTGAACTTAAAGCAGCTACTTCGTAGCTTCCTCGATCATCGACGCGTGGTCATTCGACGCAAGACTGAATTCCAACTTCGTGAAGCAAAGAAACAGGCACATCGTTTGGAAGGTCTTATCTATGCGGTATGCGACATCGATGAAGTGATTGCTTTGATCCGCGGCAGCAAGACGAGAGATGAAGCGATTGAAAAACTGATGGAGCGCGCCTTCCGCATTCCAACAGATCACGCGTATGCGAAACTTATTGATGATCGATTAATCGAACGATCTCAATCGGACGATGGGGTTCACCTCACACGCGTGCAAGCAGAAGCTATTGGTGCATTCCGTCTTATTCAGTTGGTTGGCCTTGAAATTGAGAAACTAACCACCGAGTATCGAGCCCTCTTGGACGAAATAGATCGGCTTGAAGAATTGCTCGCAGATGAGCAACTCATTCTCAACGTTATTCGACAAGACTGCATTGAGCTTAAGGCGAAGTTTGGTGATGAACGAAAGACTGGGTTCGAGGAAGCCGAGGCAGAGGAATTTGAGGTCGGAGATCTCATTCCAGAACATACGGTCGTGGTAACCATCTCTCACCAGGGCTATGCCAAGAGATTGCCGATCGATACATACCGCGAACAACACCGCGGAGGCCGGGGCATTAAAGGCTCAGATTCTCGGGACGGTGATTTCATTGAGCATTTGTTCACTTCTTCATCACACGACGATCTTGCTTGCTTCACCAACACCGGACGTCTTTTCAAGATCAAGGTCTTTCAGATTCCAGAAATGTCGCGTACCTCCAAGGGGCGCCCCATTGTCAACTTGCTGCAGCTGAAGTCTGACGAGAAAGTTGTCGCGTTCTTACCCCTAGACGCCACTTCAATTGAAGAAACGCCAGATTACTTGCTCTTTGCGACGGCCCAGGGCCGCGTTAAGAGAACCGCATTAAAGGCCTATCGCAATGTGCATCGAGCAGGGATTATTGCGATCAAGTTGAATCCCAATGATCGACTGATTGGCGTTGAAAATACTTCAGGTCACGATGATGTACTTCTGGCCACACGTACCGGCATGTCGATACGCTTCACTGAAACAGATGCCAGGGAAATGGGTCGCGACGCCGCTGGCGTAAAAGGTATTTCCCTGGGGCCTGATGACGAAGTGGTTGGGCTCATTCGTGTCGAGGAAGACGCTGACCTCTTGACGGTCACTGTTAATGGTTATGGAAAACGCACTGGCTTGGATGAGTATTTGGTGCAATCGGAAGATGGTTCATCACATGCTCAAAATCGTGGCGGCAAAGGCCGCAGAGATATTCAAAACACGACACGCAATGGACACGTCGTTGCGGTTCGATGCGTGCGTTCAAGTGATGGTCTTATGTTTGTCAGTGAAGGCGGCATGATTGTTCGAATTGGGGCCTCCACTATTCGTCAGATCGGTCGCAATACACAAGGTGTCCGAGTCGTTAACTTGAAGCCAGATGATCGACTCATTGCTGCGGCTCGTCTTGCTGAAGATGATGAGGCGGCGGACACCGAGAATGTCCTTGAAGGATCAGGTGTAGACTCCAAATGATGTTTCTATTAAGCATCCGATTGCCCGGCAACTTTGAAGCACTGCGGTCAGGCTGAAAGTCGAAATAAGGGAACTTTTCAATGCCCATCAATGAATGGTCTGACAGCATTCTCATCGCTGAGCTTTCTGACGAACCAAGCTTTTCTGAAGATATGGATGCGCTGACTCGGCGAGTCCAGGACAAAGGTGACCAATCACCCGATGTTGTTTTGAACATGGTTGGCGTAACGCACCTCAACTCGTCAAATCTGGCTTCGATTCTCAAGCTTCGAAAAATTCTAATCGCCGCCAATCGTCGATTACGGATTTGCTCACTGAATGATCATGTCTGGTCAATCATGTTGATCACTGGGCTTGATCAACTTTTTGATTTTACTGAGGACATCAGCACCTCACTTGCATCGCTGCAACTTGATCTCTAATAGCTCTTCGACTGCGCCGTCTTAGGAGATCCCATGCGAACGATCAGAAGATCGGATTACGACGCTCGCATTGAGATCATGCCCTTGATCGACGTTATCTTTCTGCTGTTAACGTTTTTCATTTATGCGCTTGTCCTCATGGTGCGAGTCGACTTGCTACCAGTGCCTCTTGAAACATATATATCTGGTGATCCTGCTGATCCTGTCCCAGCATCGACCATTACGTTAGGTCTGGATGGCACGCTGAGTTTCAATGATGAGAAGATTGAAGCTGATCAAGTCATTAATCGGATCAACAGCGCCAAACAAGACGAACCGAATACGCGTTTCTATCTTGTCATGGCTGCTGGCGAAGGCGAAGTTGACCGAGGCCCGGTCTTAACTTCGCTCTGGGATCGACTGCGGGACGCTGGGGTTGAGATTAACCTCGTGGGCGCCCCCATTGTCCCTGAGGGATCAGGACAATGAAGAGCCAACCAACAACGGTAAACTCGACAACTGATCGACGACTTCTTGGAGGTTTATGGGCTGCGTTGGTCCTCTCAGTTGCATTTCATCTCTTTGTGTTGATTCCCATTGTGCTTCTGATTCTTTCGCCACCAACATCGGCACGCGAAATTGCTAATGAGATAGAACAAACCCCCAATGAAAGAAACCCCTCGCCACCACTTGGTGGCGATGAAGGTTCCCCATCATCTTTGGTATGGATCGGCTATGACACTTATCAAGAACATCTTGCTGAACTCGCTGATGTAGAACAAGCAGCGTTTACGCCAAGCCCCGCCGGCGCTCCAAACGCACAGCCAATGACTGCACAGCCAGCCACACCAGGACAAGAAGACACTGGACAAGATCAGCAAACCTCCAACGTTGGTAGTGAGCTGGCGACTGCCGACCAACCTGCTCAACCAGAAACAGAGCAAGAACAAGATGAGGCCCAGCAATCACAAGGCCTTGTGAAAGCGCCTCTCAGTGAGTTTGGTAACCAAGTACTCAAGATGGCGCCTGTGATCGGTACAGGACCTTTAATTTTCCTCCCCTTGCCGGAGGCTACGCAATCATCAGATACGACGAAAGAACAGCCAACACCATCGCCCAATCAAACCAAACAGGAGACGGCCGCGCCAGGTCAAACTGAATCTCCGGAAGCCAAAGAAGTCCAGCCAGGCACACCTGCCGATCGAGAGTCAGATGCGACATCGACCCTCAAGGTGCCAATCGAGAAGTGGAAAATAGGCCGCCCTTTGCAAGCGGAAGGTTATAAAATTCTCACCACAAAACCGCAACTCACACCATTGCAGCAAGTCAGCGGCACGCTCGGCATGCGGCAGTTTCCTGTCGTGGAGATTGTCTTTCTCACCAATGGACGACCAGATGATGTGCGGGTCATTCAAAGTTCAGGCAACAAGCGCGCTGATGAAATTCTGCGCCAGAGCGTGTTTAAGTGGCGAGCACAAGGAAAGGCTCTTGAGGAGCGGGCTAAAGATGATCCGCTGATCGTCCGAATTCAAATCACATTTACACGTCGAAGGCGCTAATGATGCGCGGTCTTCGCTTCGAGTCTTTCCCGCCAAGTATCCATCCGCTGGTGATCCGTCAGGCTGTAAGTGAGTGGTGTGACGGTAATCAAACCATCGAAAATTGCTTCAACATCTGAGCCCATTGAAGTGTGAGCGAATTGCATGCCATCTCCTGTGGCCCAGTAGTAAGATTCACCCATGGGTGTTTGGCGACGCTCGTACTGATCAACACCGGCAGCAGTATTCATCGCAACGACTTTGATTTCAGGCATTGGCATATCTTCTGATTCAGTGCGAGGAATATTGATATTGATCACACTATGGGGGTCAATTCGATGCTTTAATACTTCATCGATCGCTGCCCTTGCAAAGAATGCTGCCCTTGCATAACACGTCTTTGATGGATCGCCAATATGTAAACTCACAGCGATTGAAGGAACACCCAGAAATGCTGACTCAACGGCTGCGGCCACGGTCCCCGAATAAATGATGTTGATGCCAACATTTGCACCCGCATTCATTCCACTAATTGTGAGATCTGGACGGGTTCCCTTGCCAAACTGCCCAGGCCAGAGCGCCTGAAGTGCAACTTTGACGCAATCAGCTGGCCGACCCTCCACAGCAATGCCCGTCATCTCATCATTGATAGTGATCTCTCTGGTCAGTAGTGGAGCATCGTAGGTAACACCATGACTTGTCGCGGACTGAACCGTCGCCGGGGCCACGGGCACCAATTGGCCAATCCCAGACAAAGCCGAGAAAAGAGATGAAATTCCGGGTGCCGTTATACCGTCGTCATTAGTAAGGAGAATGCGCATAGCGAATCCTAGCACGCTTTTGATAATGTGCGCACGTTTCTAGCGTGGTTCAAGAATGTACTCGCGGCCACCCCAACGAATCGGACGTTTTGTTAGCAAATCGTCAGCGCCCTGTCTCAAAATACGGGTAACGACCCACGCTCCGTAAGGATAGAGGAACATCGACCAACCAGGAACACGCCCTGCTCTGTAGATCATGGTCAAGGCACAACCTTGGATGCCAAACACCAAACCTACCATCGCGAGTGCGATGAGGCCCGCTGTAGCAGCCCCCGTATAGATTGCAACAATTCCCAAGACAAGTAACAAGAGATAGATCGATGGCAGAAACAAACCAACCGCTGCCACACGCCATGCTTGTTTGCGAAGCCGCGAGGGACGCCGATGACACGCCTCGATGAAGATCCGCTTCCAGCCTTCTTCAAAGCTCTTGAGCGTCGAGTACATGGAGCAGACAAGCATGCCATCAGCAAGCAAGAGCACCCCTCGCCCACCTTCAATATGAACACGCTCCGCAAATGCGAGATCTTCAAGAAGCGCATCTTTGACACGTACATGCCCACCAATACGCTCGTAGAAGGCCCTTTCAAAAAGCAAGAACTGACCATTCGCAAAGACACGCCCGTTTCCTTGGTCATTGACACGATCAATAGGAAAGAGTTTGAGAAGCGTCATTGACGCAACTGGTTGAGCACTACGCTCAAAGCCATGATTAGTTGTGAGTGTACTCAGCAAGCTCAACAGTGATGCTTCTCGTTCAATCGCCAGCAACACTGATGATTGCACTAATTCAGGATCAAACCTCGTGTCAGCATCAGTGAAGAGAACCCATTGACCAGTCGCATGCCTCGACCCTTGGTGTGCGGCATGGCATTTCCCTGCCCAGTCATCTGGACAAGAATCGATTTCAACAAGCTGTATACGGCTATCCTCGGCGGCGTGTCTCTTAAGTATCTCAGCAGTTCCGTCTGTACACCGATCCATCGCAAAAATAATTTCAAGATTTTCATAGTTCTGAGCACGAATTGACTTGGCGCATTCATCAATAACGCGCTCCTCATTGTGTGCAGGTATAACAACACTCACCTTTGGAAGCCCGTCGCTTGGTATCGAGATTTCCAGACCACGACGCACTGACGGACGATCCCCCATGACCCGCGACATACGGAACAGGATAAAAGACCAATAGGCCACGGCTGCCACCACGCATGCCAGTGCGATCCAAAGAAAAATGAGCAATGTGGTCATTCAGGCTCCTCGATGTGTGCCAAAAGTGTACCGACCTTCCTTCAACCTTGAGCACCTGTCAGGACGCTCCCACTCTGTCTGGGTGATAGACTGCGATCATGGCCTCTTCCTCTGACCGACCTCGCATACGTATTGTGGGATTCAAATCGCAATCTGCTTCTGCGCCACCAGACGTCACTGTATTTGACCGCCGCACATCACAACGAGCCGATCAGTTGGCGATTGAGAAGCTAGGTATTCCTGGTTCAGTCTTGATGGAAAATGCAGCAAGGCATGTGGCGGAAGTCGCTCTTGAACTCTTAGATTGTAAACCATCACCACGCATCGTGATTGTCTGCGGCAATGGCAGCAACGGTGGTGATGGCTATGCTGCTGCCCGACATCTTCATGAGACAGGCGCGGTTGTTGATTTGTTCCATGTTAATCCACCAAGCGCTGGTAGTGAAGCAGGCATCAATTACCAAACGTGCCTCGCCATGGGTATTGGGATTCATACGGCCGATGCTCAAACCATCTTGCCATCTTCAGACCTCATCATCGATGCGCTATTCGGCACTGGCCTGAACCGAAAAGTCGAGGGAATACCTCACAGGTTAATCAATGCCATCAATCAGTCATCTTGCCCGGTGATTGCTGTTGACCTTCCATCAGGCCTGGACTGTGATACGGGGCAGACACACGGTGCTTGTGTCAAAGCAACCATAACCGTGACATTTATAGCACTGAAACCAGCCCTGATATCTCCATGCGCAACAGACCTGGTTGGTGAGATTGTTCTTGCTGATATCGGCGTCTCACGGACTCTCATTGGCATCATTCATGCTGATCATTCATAGGTAGTTGTACCCTTCTTGCAGGACGGTTACCCTCTGCCACCGCATGATTGATTCTCATTTGCCTTTTTCGATCTTCTGAAGCTTGTCTGTACCGCGCCTATGTACCAGGCCCTCCTTACGAACCGTTACCTCACTTCACGGGTGATCCCTCTCCTGGCGGTGGCTGCCGTCGCCCTGTGCGTGGCTTTGGTGATTGTTGTCGTATCCGTGATGACCGGCTTTCTCGATATGGTCCGAGACTCTGGCCGCAAGCTTATGGGTGATGTGGTCATCAGTCATCCTATTTATGGCATTCCACACTACGAAGCGTTGCTTGAAGAACTCACAAAAACCAGTGGTGTTGCGGCCGCAACTCCAGTGATTGATAGTTGGGGACTACTTAAGATGCCCTACCCACAGGGTGACAGCAAGACAACACGTACCGTACAAATCTGGGGTGTGGAACCAGAAACCTTTGAACAAGTCACTGACTTTTCAACGTCCATCGTTTGGCGCCAGGTAGAAGCATATAGTCCGGCCTGGCAATATTTGCTTGAAGATTTGTTTACGCAACAATCAACTGCAATTATTGAGGCGCTTGATCTTGATCAGCGCATCGCACTTCTATGTGTTATTAAAGAAGATCCAGAACTGCGTGATGCAACCCCTGAAGATCGCCTCGCGATTGCCAATCAGCTTTCTCTAGAAAGTTGGCAAGCAATACTCCGTACTGCAGCAAGAGTGCCAACACTGACGGAGGAATGCCTGGGAACTGAAACTTGGCAATCCATACTTGCACGCGATCCACGTCTCATAACTCCTGATGCTATTCTTGAAGATGGTGTCACCATCTCACGTGACAATGGCACGATTCCGGGAATTGTGATGGGCCTCCATGTTTCAGAACTCAATGTCAGAAGTTCAGACCGTACCACAGTCCCTCACAACAATTGGTATTGGTGGATGCCGCGGTTTGATGTGACATTAACAACAATGCCCATTGATCAAAAAGGTGGCATTGTTACTGAACCATCAAGTCGTATTCTTCCGGTCGCCAATGAGTTTCAGTCTGGCGTCTACCTCATTGATGAGACGCGTGTTTTGGTGCCACTCGATGTGGCCCAGGATCTTATGAATCTAGATGAAGCAACGATTGTCGACGAGTTCGATCCAGATATTGAACTCGGTGTTGATCCAGCACGAACCACCATGGTATTGGTGCGCGCTGAACAAGGACTGACTCCTGAAGAGCTTCAAGTGAAGGTCAGAGAGGCGTACACAAAATTTTATGAAGGCCTGATCAAAGAGCAGGATCTTTTAGTTTGGCCACCCTCACCGAACTCTCTGACATTGAACATCATGACCTGGGAGGAACAACAAGCAGGTTTCATTGGTCCCGTGGAAAACGAGCGACGACTTATCCAAACACTGTTTTCAATTGTGTATGTTGTTTGTGCAGCGCTTGTGCTGGCCATCTTTTGGGCCATCGTTTATGAAAAGACGCGTGACATAGGGATTCTTCGCAGCGTTGGCGCCTCAAGGACTGGCATCGTTTGGATTTTTCTTCGCTACGGCCTGGTTGTGGGATCAGTTGGCGCGGTCGTCGGCCTTGGCCTCGGTTGGTTGGTGGTCACCAACATCAACGGTATTCATAGCGCGCTCGAAGAACCTCCATTGATACTAAGTTGGATTTTCTTTGTCTTAGCAGCTATCAGCCTCATTCTTACCGTTGTCTTATCCTGGCGAGGCTCTCTACTACCGTTGGTGCTCGGGTTAATGATCACCGTGCTCCTGACCATACTCGCGATCGGCATCCTGCTGCTTGACGGCATGGGAGGCGTGGCCATTTGGGATCCATCCATTTATTACTTCACTGATATTCCAAGCAGTCTCGATTGGTGGTCTGCCTTTGGCACCATGGTTGGAGCGGTGGTGTTCAGCTTGGTAGGAGCCATTATTCCAGCGGCGAAAGCCGCAGATACCGACCCGGTAAAGGCATTGCGTTATGAGTAAGCTCATTCAAGCTCACAACCTGCACAAAACCTACCAACTGGGACGGGTAGAGGTTCCCGTCTTACGCGGTGTTTCACTAGATGTAGAGGCCGCAGAGTGGGTTGCCATCTTGGGAGCATCGGGATCTGGCAAAAGCACATTACTACATCTCTTGGGAGCACTCGATCACCCCGATTCAAATGAAAGTTCTATTTCCTATGAAGGAAGTCTGCTCAGCTCAATGAGACCAGGTGCACTCAATAACTATCGCAACAAATCTGTGGGATTTGTTTTCCAGTTCTATCACTTGTTACCAGAATTGACTGTACTTGAAAACACGATACTTCCTGGCCTGGTTGGATTAAACCGACTTCAATACCTAAGGCGTATTGGAGAATTGCGAGATCGTGGTGCGGAATTACTTGATGCCTTTGGATTGAGCCACCGTTTATCCCATCGTCCTCGGGAGCTTTCGGGTGGTGAGAGGCAGCGTGTAGCAATTGCCCGAGCGCTGATCAACAAAGCTCCACTTCTCTTAGCAGATGAACCGACCGGAAATCTGGACCGTCAGACCGGTGAGGAAATTCTAGAACTTCTGAAAGCCCAGCACAGAGCAGGTCTGACCATTGTGATGGTCACACACGACCTGACCATTGCAGAGCAAGCCGATCGTATTGTTCGGCTTGAGGATGGTGTCATTGAGCCGGCAAAAGAATCTCACAACATCAGTCGTTGAGTCGCCAGTATTGGCTGACAACTCCGACAAGTTGGGCGGGAGTTAAGCCAAGCGTCTGATGCAAAGCTTCGACCCAAGGAACACCAAATTTCATAGCTCTGATCCACTGGACGGTCTGTTCTGGGTAGAGCCGGAAGAGAGCGAGTACGGTGAGGTAGCCAAAGCTCTTCGCTATATTTTCAGGGCCAGGCCACTCTTTGCTTTCATAGGTCAAGGTCAACATAGGACGAAGGGGCGTATCTCTTCGAAGCGCCGTAACCGCTTGATGGTGCCGTGCAATGGCATCGGAGCTTTGAGCATCATCAAGCGCCACAAGGGCAGGGCCAAGGCCCTCTTGGAACCAAACCGGCAAACGCTCCGGT
>CALCOW010000024.1 GCA_937899935.1 uncultured Phycisphaerae bacterium | reverse complement strand
AAGAAACGTGTACGGAATGCTTTGGGACGCACACCGAGCTTCTTCATGAACCAGCCACAGAGGTCTTGTAGCAAGACAAGGTGACACCCCCAACCACAGAACCAGCGCCCAAGAACAAGTGTTGAAAGCAGTGCCAGAATAAAAAATACGGCACCAGCATTAAGTACTCCATCGCGCGTCAAAGCCATGCCTTCTGATGGTTCAAGTGGTGATATCGTTTCACCGCCAAACCAACCGAAGTGCTGGCTCAATAACCAAACCGCTATGTGAACCAAAATCAACAACTGCACGGAAGCCAGGACGATCGCTCTTTTGAGAGCATTCTTTGACTTCTTAATGCTTGTTGAGCCTCGCGGCTGGACCACCGGTAATTCAATCGATTTCGGCTGCTGGGATCCCGTACCACACCGCCCCATTCCGGTTTGGGATGGGCGGTTTGACTCTTGTTTAGACTTGGCCGGCATGCTCATGACTATCGGCCTACGAGGCTGTCCAGCATTGGCCCTCGTGAGATCAAGGGGTATCGCGCTCTAAAAGAAAGAATCAGTTGTTCGCGGGCCGGGCCGCTGAGTCATCATCCTTGAGTGAGAGGCCCTCGGTACGTTCATCAAGAATGCTTTTTATCTTCTCCAGGGCTTTATTTTGTATCTGGCGTACGCGCTCCTTGGTCACACCAATAATCTGCCCCACTTGCTCAAGCGTCAGTGGCTTCTGAGGTTGTTCGCGATCCAAACCGAACCGATGGTGCACCACAGTCTGCTCAACACTCGACAGAGATGCTGCGTTTGACCCAACAATATCTTTGACCTCTTCAGCCAACTCCTTCTCACGGACCGAACGCACGATCTCAAGATGGTTCGACTTTTCTAAAGCAGGATCAAAATCGGTTGGAAACCGCTGGCGGTACTTACTGAGCTTAACACCCTGGCGGGAGAACGCCTTCAAGATAGCTCGACAAGCATAGGTACTGAACTTAAAGCCACGACCACAATCGAACTTATCGACAGAACGTAAGAGTGCCATGTTGCCTTCACTGACCAGATCTGCGAAATCAACTTCACTCATCCGCGTACGCTTGGCCATGGCCAGCACAAGCGCTAAGTTTGTTTCGGCGATCTGTTCGCGAAAGGCGCGGGCCCTGCAATACCAGTGCAGCAGACTCTTAACTTGATTCTCGTCAGGCCGACTTGGGCCAATCTCATGTTGTAGTTGGGCAACACGATGCCGTGCATAGTTATATTGCAGGAAAATTACCCGCTCTTCAGCTGCGGTCAACACAATCGATCCTGCTGTGTTTCGATTCTTGTTGGCAGCGGATAGATCATCCATCAGCGGTCGATACCAGCTGACATCTGGACGTTCGATATCAGGAGCATCATCAAAGATCGCCTGTTCGGCCCCTTTGTTGTAGAACTCCTGGGAGTCGATGTAATCCATCGGCTGGTCGAGAAGCCTCTTCAAAATATCTTCATCATTGAGGGTCAGGCCTGTTCGATAATCCATGTCCTCAAATAGGTTCTGTCCCCGATCTTGCGACCAACGGTCAGAGGCTCTCTGACGCTCTCGAATCCGATCAAATGGTGACGTATTACCAATC
Organism: uncultured Phycisphaerae bacterium; assembly: GCA_937899935.1. GTDB lineage: Bacteria > Planctomycetota > Phycisphaerae > Phycisphaerales > SM1A02 > JAQWNP01. The sequence continues at coordinate 10,385 of CALCOW010000024.1, read as the reverse complement.
ATCGTTGCCTTCTTACTACCTTGAGACCACGCCCGTGGTCACCTTTTGTTACGGCCCCCGGAGAGAGCCAGCCCATGACGTTGCCCAAGAGGGCAAACCCTAATGAGGTGAGACTCGCAGAGCCTTCCCCAGGTTCCCTTCAACGGCAAAGAACAAGTGCCGTTGATGAGAGGGGCCTTTGGGGCCCATTTGGGAGAATCCGGAAATCACCACTCGTCCCGAACCTCAAACGGTCCAGGGCGGTTCTGCCAGCGCAGCTATGGCCCTGTCCGTCTTTCATAGATACGTTCCAGTTGCTTAACGGGTTCACACCTACTTTCATTCGAATAATTCGCAAAAACACTCGCAAATACCGTGAGATAATCCTGCACTAGAGGGGTTTATTGGGCCTCATGAGCAGTAAATTCCAGTTCTTGGCCCTATAAAGGCCTCTCTGAACCTCTAAAAACATATGTTTCACAATGGGATATAGATCACATTTTTCGTGATCTAGGCGTCAAACGTTCGATTTTTGGCTCTATATAACTGTTATTCGGCGCTTCCACCGGTCATATCGTAGATCCAGCCTGCTTGGGCGCGCTCAAAGTCAAGGACCTCATTCGCACCAAAGAAGAGTGAGAGCTCTTTTGCCGCCGCTTCTGGGCTGTCAGAGCCATGGATGAGGTTGAAGCTTCTGGAGAGACCAAAATCACCCCGAATCGTCCCGGGCTCGGCATCCTGGCCAAAGGTCGCACCCATCATTTTTCGACAAACGCTAATCGAGCCCAACCCTCTCAAGGCCAAGACCAGCACCGGTGAACTGGTCATGAATTGAACCAGGCCGTCATAAAAAGGCTTGCCTTGGTGTGATTGATAGTGCTCAGCAGCGAGTTCTGGTGTAATTCGCATCAGCTTTGCACCAACGACTTGAAGGCCTTTGTCTTCAAAACGAGAGATGATGCGTCCCATGAGGCCGCGCTGGACCGCATCGGGTTTTAGAATGATCAGCGTGGTCTCCATGGTGTATTCCTCTCTTGGCTAGTCAGCCCTATCTTCTGAGGGCTTATTTTCACGGGGCGGAGAGCATACCCGCTCCAGCGACGAGACTCCAGTTCCCCCACTTTGTCACCACTGATATCCAACGAACCACTCAAAGATCTGCCGATGAAGTATGCTGGCCGTTACCTGGAGATGGTGGCGCAAGCTGTCGAGATCTGCCGGGCAAAATATGGCGGGTAAGCCAGGGACGGCCACTATGACCACGCTGACACGACCACCAAAGTCATCTAAATCAATGGCCAAGCGGGCACCTGCCTCCAACAAGAAGAAAGAGACTTCCTCCCGTGCCACCGCGGAGTCGATGGCCAAACAGCAACGTGAAATCTCGGTCAGCGAGTTCTTTGCCAAGAACCGCCATCTCTTAGGATTCGACAATCCTCGTAAAGCGCTGCTGACAACCATCAAAGAAGCCGTTGATAACGCGCTTGATGCCTGCGAAGAAGCCGGCATTTTGCCCGATCTGTTTGTGCAGATACTGCAGGTGAATGAATCACGCTTTAAGGTAACCGTGCGCGATAATGGCCCCGGTATCATCAGAACACAGATTGACAATGTGTTTGGGAAGCTCTTGTATGGATCTAAGTTCCACAGGATGAAAATGTCCCGAGGCCAGCAAGGCATTGGTATATCCGCTGCTGGAATGTATGGCCTCATGACGACGGGAAAACCTGTCACCATTATCTCCAAGACTTCTAAACGAAAACCGGCTCATGAGGTCTTGCTCAAGATTGATACCAGCAAAAACCGTCCAGAAATAGTAAGTGACACCGAGCATCCTGAGGATGACCACCTCTTTAACGATGGTCACGGTACGCAAGTCGTCATTGAGTTGGATGGCAAGTATCAAAAAGGAAAACAGTCGGTTGATGCTTATCTGGAACAGACCGCGATCGCCAACCCACATGCGAACATTACCTATGTTTCACCAACAAATGAGACGTTTGAGTTCCCTCGTGCCGTCAAAGAACTTCCTCCTGAACCCAAAGAAATTAAACCTCATCCGAAGGGTATCGAGCTAGGCACACTCATTCAGATGCTTGAACGCACTAAGACCACGCAGCTTGGAGCATTCTTGCAAAAGGACTTTTGCCGAGTTGGCCCTGGAAAGGCGAAAGAACTTTGTTCAAAAGCGGGCATCACGAATCGCACTTGGATTAAGCAGGTTGGCCATGAGCAAGCAGAGTCGCTTTATAAAGCCATACAAGAAACAAAAATTACTTCACCGCCCGTTGATTGCCTAGTCCCAATCGGATCGCGCGCCTTGCTGGCTGGTTTACTCAAAGAGGTCAAGGCTGAATTTTTTGCGGCTGCCACAAGACCGCCGAGTGTGTATCGCGGCAACCCATTCCAGATCGAAGTTGCCATGGCCTATGGTGGCGCTTTGCCAACCGAGGAAACGGCACGTGTGCTGCGTTTTGCCAACCGTGTCCCATTGCTTTACCAGCAGGCCTCTTGTTGCTCATTCAAGGCAGCAATTGAAACCGGTTGGCGAAATTATGGCATGAGCCAATCAAAAAATTCCCTGCCATCAGGCCCTATTGTGCTCTTGATTCACATGGCAAGTGTCTGGGTTCCATTTACCAGTGAATCGAAGGAAGCCATTGCTGATTACGATGACATTCGTAAGGAAATGCGTTTAGCCATCCAAGAATGCGGACGCAAACTGGGGACGTATATGCGTCGCCGAAAACGCATGCAGCATCAAGCTGAACGTCGAGGCATCTTCGCACGTTACATCGGCGAAATCTCAAAGAGTTGTGAGTCAATAACTGGCACTCCAGCCAAGAAGATCTATGACGCTCTGAAAAAGATGGCTGATCAGAAGACCGCTGAGGCTGACTACCAACTCGACGAAGAAGGCAATTTCGTTGCTGACGATGGCCTAGCAAATGATGACAATGTGGTTGTTCTTGACCCTGATCAGCAAGTGACTCCCGATCAAATTGAGACTGATCTATTTGGTGAGCCCGTTGGGGGCAAGTCAAAGCGAGGCAAGAAGACGCGCAAGAAGACACGGAAGAAAGTCACCAAGAAAGCCGGGAAAAAGACGCTTAAGAAAAAGACTAGAAAGTCAACTCGAAGTGATGGGCAACCAACTCTTTTAGGCCAAGAGAATCGCAAGAAGAAGAAAAAGCGCATCGTAAAGAAGAAAAAAGTGCGACGTTCTCGTCGAGCATGATTGAACCGACAATAGAAAGTTGATCTGATGGCCAAGAAGACAAACACTTCTAAGAAAACTGCAAAAAAGACAAAGAAGAAGTCTTCGACTCGCAAAAAAACGGCGCGACGATCAGCGGTGTCTAAAGATCGCGATACCAATACGCTCAACAACATTGGCTCGATGGCAACTGGAGTTGTTAAGGATAGCTTGGCTCAGACCGATCCATCTGTCTCTATTCCATTGCGCACCGTGACCAATATGCAATTCAACAAACGTCGGCGCATACTTGAAATGGGCGATGCCGCACAACAAAGAGCCTTGTTCAATACTGGACAAGCTCGAAAGTTTATGCAGACCATTCTTCTCGCCAAGGGATGTAAAGATCTCATTGAAGCAGAGAAAACACTGAGTCTTCGTGGCATGTATTACATGTCTCTGCATACCATCGAAGGCAGCAAAGAAAAAACTTTTGATGATCAAAGTGAATCCGATGGCATTCTCGAGGATCTTGAAGTTTCGCTTAATGGCCTACGCGAAGAACTGCATGTTTTTGCCAAGAAGCGCGGCACGATGATCGGCAATATCACCATCATTGATAATGGCGATGAAATCGACTGTCGCCGAATGGGGACCGGTGGTTATGCGATACCCAGTATCTGTGAACCTGACATCATTGAGTTCTCTAAATGTGAGGCCGACTTTGTACTTCATGTTGAGAAGGACACGGTGTGGAGCCGTTTTAATGAAGATCGTTTCTGGGAAAAACACAACTGTATTTTGACAGAGGGATCTGGCCAGCCACCACGTGGTGTTCGTCGACTTCTCCACCGTCTCAACCACGAACTAGGCCTGCCTATCTACTGCCTTCTTGATTGTGATCCATGGGGCCATTACATCTACAGTGTGATCAAGCAAGGCTCAATCAATCTGGCCTTTGAGAGCAAGCGGATGGCTGTTCCAGAAGCCAAGTTCATGGGCATTCGGGCGATCGACTTCCAAAGATATGATTTGTCGGATGATGTCAAGATTGCACTCAACGATCGAGATATCACACGAGCCAAGCAAATTGCCAACTACCCATGGTTTGAAGACCGGAAAGATTGGCAAAAAGAAATCAAGCAGATGCTAAAGAACAACTTCAAAATGGAAGTGGAATCGCTGATCACCAAAGACATTTCATATGTCTCTGAAGTCTATGTGCCTGAGCGGCTGAAGAAGAAAGACTTCCTCGACTAAATCTGTAATGCCTCATCTTGCCTGGCGGCGTGGAAGACTCACCAGAAAATCTGATCCCTGGCCCTCAGCAGATATGACCTCCAGCTGGCCACCATGTTCTTCTATGAGTCGCCGGGCTGTGGGGAGTCCTAAGCCCGTGCCACCGGACTTGTGCGACACATAGGGATGAAAGATCTCACCCATCTTACTCGTGGGAATTCCAGGGCCATTGTCAATGACGTGCAGTTCTATCTGATCATCAGATGAATCGACGCGTAAAGTGATTTTGGGATCTTCGCAGCTCTCCTGAGAGGTAAGAGCTTGCGTGGCATTGATCATGAGATTCAGAAGCGCTTGTTTGATATGAGCAACATCAACCACAATATGTACCGGTGATTCAGGTAACTCAGTCGCTAACTGAATACCTGCTTGATCACATTGTGGATGGTAAAAATCCTCTAACTCTCTGACCACTTTGACGAGATCACACTGCTCTTTTGAGAGACGAATACGACCCGCGAACTGAAGAAAGTCCGTCAAAATTCCGCCGAGCCGCTCTACTTCGCTACCGAGTGCTTCGACGCGACGTAACAGGCGGCTTCGCTGCGCTTCATCAAGATCAAGTTCTACAATTCCCTCAGAGAGCAGTTGAGCATTAAGGCCAATCGTAGAAAGTGGGTTCTTAATCTCATGGGCTAAGCCCCCAGTCATTGAACCAAGCTCTGCCAGCCGTTCACTCGCCAAGGCACGACGCTCCGCCTCCCGCGCCCTCGTCTCTGCCCGCTGTAGCAGGTAGTAGACCAGGGGCAGGCTGCAAAGCAGTCCAAGTACAAATCCGATTCCTAGCCAGATGACGCCCATCGTAATGAGTGCCTCCGAAGAATCTCTCAGTGTCGATCCTTAGCACACCGTCAACATCAAAGGTTTATTCGACCGCAGCTTCCTCTGGCTGCTGCATTGCAGCCTTACGTGAAAGCTTGATGCGACCATTGGCGTCAACATCAATGACCTTAACCTTGACCATATCACCAACCTTTACCTCATCACTGACAGACTTCACAAATCCATCCGCGAGCTCTGAGATGTGACACATACCATCAGTACCTTCAACGATTTCAATGAACGCGCCAAAGTCTTTGGTAGAGACAACCTTACCCTCATAAATCGTGCCGACTTTGATCTCTGCCGCTAAAGCTTCGACCTCGGCTCTGGCAAGATCACCTGCTTCTTTATTGACCGCTGCAATATTCACCGAGCCATCATTCTCAATATCAATGGTCGCACCAGTGCGCTCTTGGATACTGCGAATGGTCTTACCACCAGGCCCAATGACCTTTCCGATCTTATCGGGATCGATCATCAAGCTGACGATGCGAGGTGCATACTCTGAGAGCTCGCTACGTGGCTCGGGAATAACGGCCTCGATCTGTTCAATGAGTTCGATACGTCCCTTTCTTGCTTGAGCGAAGATCGTCTCAATTTCATCGATCAATAGACCACGTGCCTTTAGGTCAAGCTGAATACCAGTAATGCCCTCACGTGTGCCGGAGACCTTGAAGTCCATCTCGCCAAAGAAATCTTCTTCACCAATGATGTCTGTAACGTGAGTAACAGAACCATTGCTATTGGTGAATCGGCCAACAGAGATGCCTGCACAGGTTCCCTTGATCGGTACACCAGCGTCCATGAGTGCCAGACAACCACCGCAGACCGAGGCCATTGAAGAGGAGCCATTTGATTCTGTAATGTCACTCTTGAGTCTTACCGTGTAAGGAAACTCCTCGACGTCGGGCAAGATCGCAAGCAGTGACCTTTCAGCCAAGGCACCATGTCCAATCTCACGGCGGCCCGGACCCATAATGCGACCAGCTTCACCCACGCAGAATGGGGGAAAGAGGTAATGCAGATAGAACTTCTTTGCGTACTCGGGCATCAGGCCATCAACGACCTGTTCATCTCGACCACTACCAAGGGCACAGGTCACAACAGCCTGTGTTTCCCCTCGCTGGAAAAGTGAAGAACCGTGTGTACGTGGGAAAATACCGACCTCCATCTCGAGCGGTCGAATCTCCGCCAGTGCACGGCCATCAGCACGTGCACCTTCTTCAGCAATCAAGCGATGAGCCGTCTTCTTTTCAAGCAAGCGGAATGCTTCTCCTGCTTGCTGCTTACGTTTCTCTTGAGCAATATGCTCGGTATACAAAAGCCCATCAGGAATACTGAAGTGCTCTTCGAGCATTTGTTTTTTGAGCGTACCGATGGCTTCTTGACGATCGGCTTTACCATGAATGCGACGGGCTTTCTCCATCGCATCACCAACTGCCGCAGCCACTTGCTTCTTGATCTCCTCATCAGGGAGAAGTAATTCGCCGGCACGCTTCTCGGTGGTACCAGTTTTCTCCATCAACTCGAGCTGCATTTCTAAAATAGGCTTGATGCCTTCTTCGTATCCAAAGCGGATCGCTGCCAATATATCTGCTTCGGGTACTTCAGCAGCACCTACTTCGATCATGTTGATGCCATCTTTGTGACCTGACAAAACCAGATCCAGATCGGAATACTCCATTTGAGTGGCGCTTGGATTGATGATTAAAGTCTCTCCATCATCAGTCACAACTCGTCCCACACGGATGGTGGCCACGGGCCCTTCGAATGGCGCATCTGTAAGACACAAGGCGGCAGAAGCGGCGGTACATGCCAGAACATCTGTGTCGTTCTGCCCATCATGGCTCATCACCCATGCTTGAATCTGAACCTCGTCAACAAAGCCATCAGGAAACAATGGCCGTATCGGACGGTCAATCATCCGCATGGTGAGAATTTCTTTCTCGTTTGGAGCGCCCTCACGTTTTCTAAAACCACCTGGAAATTTTCCAGAAGCCGTGTAGTACTCACGGTAGTCGCACTGGAGTGGGAAGAAATCCAAACCAGGCCTTGGATCTGCTCGCATTGCGGTTGCTAATACAGCAGAGTCACCATAAGAAGCAACAACAGCGCCGCTCGCCAGTTTGGCGATTTTTCCAGTTTCGAATCGCAGGGTTCTACCAGCAATTTCTCGCTCAACAACAACGTGCTTTTTCATCAATCAACCTCTTCGTAAATCACGGCGGCATGACAACGCTTCATGCGTCGCTATGCCTGCTTAGTTAAGTCGCCATGACTGGAGAGGCAGAAGACAAACAACAGATTGATGCTGCTTCAAAGTGTGGTTTGTCCACTGCCGCTAAGTCGCCAAGGTCGACTCGCTGAACTTTAAAGATCCCGCAGTGGGATCTGCTATTTCTAAAGATGCGCTACTTTCGGAGTCCAAGTCGCTTGATCAGAGTCTGATAGCGAGAACGGTCCGTACGAGCGAGGTAGCGTAGAAGACGATTTCTCTTGCCAACCATCAGCACCAACCCATGCCGCGACGAGTAATCGTGCTTGTGGGCTCGTACATGTTCTGTGAGTTCGAGAATTCGAGAGGTCAGGATTGCGATTTGGACATCTGGCGAACCTGTGTCGCCATCATGACGCTGATAGTCGCGTACCAACTCTGTTTTTTCTTCTGCTGCAATGACCATACTGGTGGTCCATCCTAAATCTTGACTCTGGCATCTGTAAGTCGGGAAAGTGTATCAACCCGGCTCCAGAAGTCCACTTTTGGTCGATCAACGTGAGCGACGACCCCTCATCCTACGTCGAACCAAGAGCGTCCAGATAACCAAAAGCTCGTTTTCTGGGCCCGCGAACAGTATCTCGAGCATTCTGCCCGATTTGCAAAGGCCCCATCAAGCGGAACCGACGGCGCTATGGCTGGATATCTTGGTCAGCCACTTCTCGACACGCTGGCAGCCTTCGATAATCTGCTCAACGGTGGTTGCAAAACTCAGTCGTACATGCCCCCTAGCAATTTCCCCGAAATCCTCGCCTGGAACGACCGCTACCAGCGTCTCTTCGAGTAAGGCACTGGCGAAATCCACTGCCGACTCAATCTTCTTACCCCCTGGTGACACCCGACCAAAGTAGGCGCTAATGTCGGGGAAGGCATAAAAAGCGCCTGTTGGCTTGGGGCAACGCACCTCTGGCCACCGACTAATTTGATCGTAGATCACCTGTGCCCGCTCAGCGAAGGCCTCACACATGGTGGCCACGTCGGCATCCGCATCACGCATTGCTGCCTCTATCGCTGCATAGGTAAAGCTGGTGATACAGGTATTCATTTGACTCTGAAGTCGAGTCATGGCTTTCGCAAGCCCACCTCTTGCTCCGCCAACAGGACCCGGCGCGCAGGTGTAACCGATGCGCCAGCCTGTCATGGCAAAACTCTTGCTCAACCCATTGATGGTAATGACGCGATCTGCAATCTCAGGAATTGAGCCAAAGGAGAGGTGTTCAAAACCACCATAGAGCAGCTTTTCATAGATTTCATCACTGAGAATCATCGGTTCTGGATGAGCCGCCAAAACTTCTGCCAAAGCCCGAATCTCCTCGGGCGTATAGGCTGTACCACAAGGGTTCGATGGCGTATTGAAAATCACCATTGTTGTCTTATCAGTAATGGCCTCATCAAGCTGTTGCGGTGTGATCTTAAAATCTCGATCGGTCGAACCTGGTACTTCAACCACGGTACCACCAGACAGTTCGATCGATGGTCGGTAACCAACCCATGCGGGTGTTGGAAGCACCACTTCTTGTCCGCGACCGGGGTCAAGAAGCGCCTGACAGACCAGGTAAATCGCATGTTTACCCCCTGCCGAAATAACGATGTCTGAAGCCTGGCATTCGATGTTGTTCTCGACACGCAGCTTTTCAGCAATCGCTTCTCGTGCTGGAATGGTGCCTGGTACGGCTTGATAGCCAGTCACCCCCGCTTCAAGGGAGGCGATTGCTGCCTGGCAGATCACATCTGGCGTTGTAAAGTTTGGTTCACCTGCACCAAAGCCGATGACGTCCTTACCTTCAGCTTTAAGTTCCCGAATTCGGGCGGTGACTTGCAGGGTGACTGATGAGGGAATGCTCTGTACTCGATTAGATAGGTCCATCTCCGTAGAATAACCGATTCGGTCATCTCTGGACCATCCACAAGTAGTCCAGTAAAACCACTGGTACCTTAGGTGACGAGATAAGGCCCTCAGCAGCGTACCCATTGATGCAGGGTTCTATAGAATGATGAAAGATATGAATCGGTGAGCCAACCATGCACTTTGAAGCACATCAAGCTGTTCTAAATGAGATTGAGGCACGGATCACAACCCTCCGTGACTCTCTTTGACTACGACAACAAAATAAAACAACAAGCCATTCTCCAAGGCCAAATGGGCGAAGCAGATTTTTGGAACGATCAAGATTCAGCCAGACGCACTATTGATCAATACAAGATTCTCAAAGCTCAAACAGAAGAATTGACTGATGTTCTTGGTACGCTTGATGATGCTCAAGTCGGCTTCGAGTTAAGCCAAGAAGAATCTGATCAAGATCTGCTTGAGGAAGTAGATCAGCAGTTGTTTGATCTTGGCCGAAAAATGAACCGCGTTGAATTACAGTCACTTTTATCAGGCAAACACGATCATCGTAATTGTTTTCTCTCGATTCACTCCCGAGATGGTGGCAATGAAGCTGATGACTGGGCCGCCATGTTGTCACGAATGTATCTTCACTTCTGGCAGACACGCGGCTGGAAAGTGGAGGAGATTGATAACACACCTGGGACTGAAGTCGGGATCAGTTCCATTACTTTCCATGTCAAAGCTCCGATGGCTTACGGGTATATGAGTTGCGAACGCGGCACACATCGCCTCGCGCGCGTCAGCCCATTCAATGCACAGGGCAAAAGACAGACAAGCTTTGCAACCGTCGATGTCATTCCAGAAATGGAAGAAACGGATGTTGAGATCGATGAAAATGAGCTGGAGCTCACTGCCTTCGCAAGATCATCAGGTCCTGGCGGACAAAATGTCAATAAGGTCGCCAGTGCTGTTCGCTTAGTGCA
>CALCOW010000023.1 GCA_937899935.1 uncultured Phycisphaerae bacterium | reverse complement strand
GGCTTCAATCTGATAGTGCAGAGCTTGCACCTTGTTCATATTGTTTTGGTCGGGTCCATGGACCAAAACGCCACAACCAATCAGCGCGGCAATACCCTGACCATTCGGTGGCAATTCATGCAGTTGGGTTCCGGCCCAAATATCTGTGCTCAGTGGCTCTACCCAAATTGGCTCGTGGCTGGCGAGATCAGCCTCACAAAGAACGCCACCCTCACGGCGTGCGTGTGCTGCCATATCACCTGCCAGTTTGCCCTGATAAAATACGTCCGCGCCCTCCAAGGCAATACAAGCAAGCGTGGAGGCATGGTCAGGAAGTTTTACATGCTGCCCTGGCTGAGGCGCGCCACCATCAAACAGGAACGTTCTGGCAAAGCCTTCATATTTCTTAAAGCGCTGAGCTGCCCGCGCCCACGCGGTCGCGACACCAGGTGTCACTGGATAGCCATCGGCTGCGAGTCGCATGGCTGGCTCACAAACAACATCCAGACCAAAGTTGCCAAATCGGTGACTAAGCTGTTCCCATCCTGAGACGGCACCAGGTACGACTACTGAGTTCCAACCCTCCATGGGTGGGGTGGCTGGATTCTTTAATCTGTCAAGACTCAGTGCTGCTGGTGACCGTCCAGAGGCGTTGAGACCATAAAGGCTACCGGCGTCCCAGATGAGTGCGTAAAGATCACTACCAATTCCGTTTGAGGTTGGCTCAAGAACGGTCAGCGCAATCGCAGCAGCAACGGCAGCATCAACAGCATTGCCCCCACGTGCGAGTTGATCCAGTCCAATCTGTGCCGCAAGTGGTTGGCTTGAGACGACCATCTCCTCTGCAAAGACAGAAGCACGCCCGGGAAAACGACTGTCTTCTTGGATATCAAACCAAGAGGTCTGCTTCATTCGTCGCTTTTCCCAAGTTCAGCGCCGACATGCTGCTGCGCGGCATCTGCTTGCATCGATCCTTTTGTTCTGACGTGGTGTATCCATCCTCCACCCATCAGCAAGTCACCGTCATAGGCAACCACCGCTTGACCTGCCGCGATCCCTGGTTGGGCTTGATCGAATCGAACTTCAAGTGTCTCGTCCCCCGTTGCACGAACCGCTGCCTCAAGTAGATCTCCATGTGCTCGAATGGCAACCTGACAGCGTTGCCAACTTCGAGGCGGCTCAATATGCCAGTTCGCTTCAGCAGCACCTACCCCAGTCGCCTGCAAGTCATGCTTACCGCCGACCGTGATCTGATTCGATGCAACATTTTTCTCTAAAACATAGAGTGGATGCCCGAGTGCCACACCAATCTTACGGCGCTGGCCGATAGTAAAGTGCTGATGGCCGGGGTGCTCACCAACCTTACGACCTTGGATATCAACAATGTCACCGCGATGCACCTCATCTGGTGAGCGTCGTGTAACAAGCCCGGCATAGTCATTGTCGGGAACAAAACAAATTTCATAGGAATCAGGCTTGTCAAACACCGGCAAATCACGCTGCTTCGCCATTTCTCGCACCTGGGCCTTGGGATAGGCCCCTATTGGTAGCATCATTGACGAAAGACGGTGCGTCGGAGTACCAAACAGAACGTAACTTTGATCCTTGTCACCATCCACCGCTCGACGCAGCCGAGGGTTGTGCTCGGAATCGATCAGTTGTGCGTAGTGCCCGGAGGCAACGTGCGATGCACCAATGCTCAAAGCATATTCAAAGAGCTTGCCAAACTTCAGCCAGTTATTACAGCGGATGCATGGGTTTGGCGTCCGCCCGGCGTTGTATTCGGACACGAAGTGTCCAATGATTCGGTCGAAGTCATTCTTGAAATTCAGCACGTACAAAGGGACGCCCAGCTTGGCGGCCACATGACGGGCATCATGAGCATCAGCGACCGAGCAGCACCCCTGGTGACCGAGCTTCAAGGGTTTCGGATTCGAAGACGAAGCTTCGTCACACCCACCAGTGGCGGCACAAGTTTGGCCCGCTGGCTCCGATCCACCGTTTGGCAGCTCTTCGCCGGGCGAACCCAGACGCATGAAACACCCCACCACGTCATAGCCTTGCTCGACCAATAGAGCGGCAGCCACTGAAGAATCGACTCCTCCTGACATCGCCACTACGACTTTTCCCGGTTTGGTCGCCATCAAGGGATTGTATCGCCAACGGTGGTCTTAGGTCACGGCTTGTGGATCAATGTTCTCTCTGTTCGATATGGCGTAGGCAGGACGCTTGATCTTGCTAAATTGATCCCTGCGATGCTTTACTACTTTGGAATCGATGAGGCAGGATATGGTCCCATGCTGGGACCACTTTGTGTGGCCGCGGCTGGCTTTGCGGTCACGGTCGACGATGATTCGAAGAGCCACCAAGGCAACCCTGCTCTTCCAAATCTCTGGCAGACCCTAAGCAACGCCGTCTGCCGAACGCGCCGTGATCCAAGACGGCGGATTGCCATTGATGATTCCAAGAGACTCAAAGGGGCGCGAAAAGCGAAGATGCACCCGTTGAGTCATCTTGAACGTGGCGTCCTCAGTTTTGCCGCTGTGAGAAGAGAACTACCAGAAACTGACAGCTCTCTGTTCAAACAACTCGGTGCTGATATCCAGCAACGACCATGGTATGAAAATGAAGTATCACTGCCTGTTAGCCAAGATGCTGGTCTACTCAAAATCAGTGGTGGAAAACTGGACCGAGCACTTCAAGATGCCCAAGTTGATTACTTAGGAACTGCTTGCGAAATAATTGATGCCGGTTCTTTTAATCAACAAGTAGAACTGACCGGTCGCAAATCGAGCGTCAACTTATCAGCCGCGATGCGCCTGGTAGATCGCATCTGGCGAACCTGGGATGGGGCGCATATCGTGCTCGATCGCCAAGGCGGAAAAATGCGCTATCGTGCGGATCTTCAACAGTGCTGGCCTGAGTCCCAAGTAACCATCTGTGACGAAACGCCTAAATATAGTTCTTATCAGCTTTGTAGAGACCAAGGCACACTTTGGATCTCTTTCCAAGTCAGTGCAGAAGACCAGCATCTGCCGGTGGCCTTGGCCTCCATGACCGCCAAGTACTCGCGGGAATTGATGATGGAGCGGCTCAATGGATATTTTGGGCGGCATGTGCCGGATTTGAGGCCAACAGCTGGGTATGTCCAAGATGCCAGACGTTACCTTCAAGACATCGATCCGGTCATCCAGGAATGCCAGATCGACCGCTCTCAAT
>CALCOW010000022.1 GCA_937899935.1 uncultured Phycisphaerae bacterium | reverse complement strand
CCTGGCCAAAGGCGCCACGAGATCGCACCAAAACCAATGCCTTCCACCCTCTTGAAATGCCAAGACGCTTGAGGGCAGCCCACTTGCGCTATGATGAGCAGCTATGGAACCTCGTCACCGCTCTTCCCACCGGCGATTTAGTACCTACCGTCGTGCTGCACGCGGCGAACGAAATGCGCAGAGCGGTGATATTGCACCGGCCGAATTGGCCCGCCGCCAATATGTACGGCAACGCCCAACAAGCGCTCTGATTGTTTGGTTCTGGCGTCTGCTGCGTCAAGAGCGAGCAAGCCTCGCCCTGACCTTAGTCGCACTATCAATCGCTACGGTCCTCACGCTCATCCCCCCTGCAGCAACGAAAGTTGTTTTCGATAACGTACTGGGAGATGAACCCTTACCAGATTGGTCGGTTGAAGCATTCCCGTTTATTGAGAAACCAGGATGGCTACTGGCTTCTTTGGCGCTTGGCAGCTTGTTGATCGCCATCATTGGTTTAAGTATCGGCGTCTGGTCACGTTGGCGAGCAACACGTACGACCAAGAGACTACAAGTTCGTGTACGTCGAATTGCCTTTCAACATGCGGCCCATCTTCCATTGCACCGTGTCTATGAACTCAAATCGGGTGGCGCTTCAAGCATCCTTCGTGAGGATGCGGGTGCTGTTGCCGAACTTATCTTCGGCATGGTCTACAACCCCGCGAAGGCGATTATCCAGCTGATCGGTGTGCTCTTCATCTTGGCCGTCGTCGACTGGACGATGCTCCTTGGAGCGATCATTCTCTTCCCTTTGGTGTACCTGACGCACCGCACCTGGATCAACCGGATTCGACCCTTATGGCGTGATGTACGCCATACACGCCAACACACCGATGCCCATGCGACTGAGTCATTTGGTGGAATGCGTGTGGTGAGGGCATTTGGTCGAGAAACGACCGAACGAAACCGCTTTTCTGTGAATAACCATCTTTTGGCTCGGCAAGAGCTCTTGGCCTGGTGGTGGTCACGGGGTGTTGACATTGCCTGGTCTATTCTTATTCCAGCAGCAACGGCATTACTGCTCTGGTACGGCGCCACTCAGATCATCTCAGATCGAGCCGCCGTTGCGGCAGGCACGCTCGCCGCATCAAAGGCCATGACTGTTGGCGATCTGGTGATGTTTCTCACCTATCTGGCCATGCTCTTAGCGCCATTAGCAACACTGGCCGCCAGTGCCACACAATTCCAAAGTAGCCTTGCTGGATTAGATCGACTCACTGACTTGCTCGAAGAACCTACAGAACATGCAACTTCAGGCAAACAGATACTGATCCCTGGACAAGTCGAAGGTCGAATAGGTATCGAAGGCCTATCCTTTTGTTACCCACGGACGGACCGACCGGTTCTCGAGGATATTTCATTTGAAGTTGCCCCCGGGCAAGTAGTTGCCCTGGTTGGTGCCAGCGGCAGCGGCAAGTCGACACTCTGCAATTTGGTGGCACGTTTTTACGACCCAAGTCAGGGGCGCATTCTGCTCGATGGTACTGATCTGAAGCAGATTGACCTTCGCTCCTATCGCAGCCTTCTAGGCGTGGTTGAACAAGATATCTTTCTCTTTGATGGCACGATTGCGGAGAACATCGGCTATGGAAGGCGATCAGCCAGCCGCCAGCAGATCATTGCATCCGCACAACAAGCACATGCCAGTGAGTTCATCGACCAACTTCCTGATGACTATGAGACCTTCATCGGTGAGCGTGGCGTGCGACTCAGTGGCGGCCAGCGTCAACGTCTTGCAATTGCAAGAGCGATTCTTGCTGATCCACGGCTTCTGATCCTGGATGAGGCGACCAGTAATCTCGATACCGCAAGCGAGCGCATTATCCAATCAAGTCTAGAAACCCTCATGCGGGGCCGTACCTGCTTTGTTATCGCCCACCGCCTGAGCACCATTAACCAGGCTGACCTCATCTTGGTGCTCGACCATGGCCGCATTATCCAACAAGGCAACCATGATCAGCTCATGGCCGCCGGCGGCACCTATCGCAGCATGATCGAACTCCAGTCCACCGATGGCATGCCCGTAAATACCCCAATCTAACGCGCCCAGGGGCTCTCGAAGTTTGAAAAACCACTTCTCAGATGAACGAATGGCCTGCGAAATACTAAAATTTGACTCGCTGATATCAAATTCTGGCTTGTTGAGGCCCCTAAGCAGTGA
>CALCOW010000021.1 GCA_937899935.1 uncultured Phycisphaerae bacterium | reverse complement strand
GTCTTGCTCCTGCGGCGCCAAAGCGACCCTTACTACTGCGATGAGCACTTGAATCCAAATCACCACTTCATCTCCAATGTGACTGTTGCACGATAGGCTTCAATCTCATCGCCACCAACATGCAAGAAGGTAAGCGGAATGAGAAGTTCTTTCTCTTGACCGTCTTCGCGGATCATGCCTTCCGCGCCCTGCAAGAAAACCCAGTGATCATCGTTTACCTGAAAGGCGATTGGCGACTGCGCCGTTATTTCTTTCGCCACAGCTGCTCTCAAATAGACATTCTCTTCTGCCTCAGAAGAGTAAACTTCAAAGGTGCGCAAGAGCCGAGGACCACCACGATGCACCGCAGGAACGGGTGACTCCTTGGCGGTCATTTGATCCAATTTATAAAGAAAGCTGGGCCGTCGTTTTGCGTCGTACATGATCGAGGCCATCTGCCAATCACCACGATCATCCGTCGGCCAAGGCGCATCAACTGTCTCCAAACGCGCTAACGCTGGTCCAGATGGCATTTGTTTAACATCGTCTCCGGCAGGAAACTCAAGTTCACCGGCTCTTCCATCCCAGGTCCCTTGTGTATTGATGAATTCGCCTCGCCATATTTGAGCCAGCCTCGCTGACTGAGCATCAAAGGCCAGATGAAGCTTTTCGGGAAATCCAACTGCCAGTGTTCGTGGGCTTACTGCATCCATAAAGACGCCTATGACACGTGGCTCATCGATTGGAACAATATCAAATTCACTGCGATCGATATTGAGTCCCTCTGGCAACGGCATTGAAGATCCCAGCGAACAGTAATTCCATATCGCATCGATCTGTCTTGCCGGTTTTCCTTCGGCGAGATGAGGGAAAATGATCTCATCCTTGGAGAAATATCTTGGCATGCGGGTCTGCGGATTCTTAGCCATGGGGTTCATCATGAAATCTTGAAACCAGGCAGGCTTGATTCGTCCATGTATCTTTGCCAGGTCAACGGAAGAAACGCCTGTTGCAGCATGCCCGGCAACATCATGACAGGTCATACAAGACAACCCTGATGTACCAACGAGCGTCCGACCAATTTCAATGTCTTCAAGATCAAAGACCGGCTCTTTGGTGTCCTGTGGCTTGGAATCTGCGGCCGCGAGCAACCCTGGCAGATGCTTGATCTGCTCATGTGCATAGATTGGCATCCGCGTGGTCATACCGGGACGCACCTTCTCTCCGGTATACAGAACGTGTTCGATCCAATCTTGCTCTAATTTGTGGCCGACCTCAGTCAGATTTGGCGGCACACGACCCTCATCACCAAGCTCGACGCTCGAGACGAATGCAAGCATCGCCTCTGGTGTTGGTTGCTGTGGAATTCCATCACGGATATGACAGGCAGCGCAATTCAACGCGGCCATACGCCAAGCCGCTTCAATTGATGGACTGATTCCATCTTTGAGCGAACCTCTTGCCGCCAAAACACCAAGGACTGCCTGACGAGCCTCGTCAGTAAAGGTATAAGCAGGTAGGTTGGCTGGAGGATCTGGCGCCAAACACCCTGTGATGCTCGCTGGTAAATCCTGCCAAGTTGTGACCTTTCTATAGGCAAGGTCGGCTGCGTTATCTGGCTCATGACACTGCGCGCAGCCAAGAGATACAAAGTACTGCCGACCACGAGCAATCCGATCAGGGTCAAGCTCAATCATCCCCGGTGGTGGCATCAGACTAGTACCTAAATGGCTCAGTACGTCGCCTTCAAGCAGTTGCTCCTCCACGCCTGGCCCCGACCAAAAGACATCCAGCCCTTGGCCGCCACCGGCCTCGAACATTTCAACTCGAATCTCATGAAAACCCTTCTCCAACTCAACTTCAGCTTCCTGCCAGGCCATTCCATGAATGCCACCGTTATCAACAATCAGTTTTCCATCTATCCACAACCATGACCCATCATCACTTTCGGTCGCAAAGGTATAAACACCGTTTCGAGGAATCTCGATCGAACCTTCGAATCGAAGCGCGAAATAGTCTTCCCGGGTTGCCGGGTCCTCGGTCATGATCTCTGCAAGACCTCCATCGACTGGTTCCATTTCATCAAGATTAAGCGGGCCGTCATCAAAATGCCCCTCATAGGCATACCAACGCAGTCCCGACTGAGGCGATAGCTCATCACTTGCTTGTTCTCTGAGCAGATAGGCTGCAATTGCTGCTGCTTCAGATGGACGCAAGTTCATATCCGGCATGCGTCCTCCAGGACGAACATGATTTGGATCTTCGAGGAAATCCGCAAGACCCTGATGTGTTGTCTGACGAGCCAGACGTTCTGCATCGATCTCAGGGCCGTGACAAGCAACACATCCAATTGTCTCATAAAGCAATTGACCCTCTGCCAACATATACGGATCGACTTCTGTAGATTCACTCGGTATGGGGCCACCGCACGAAACGAGATATTGAACTAAATCGCCAGCCGTGCTATGTAGCACTTGCACATTCATTCCATGAAGCACATTTGGCATCGGTGTACCTGGCTTCACCGCTGAGGGATTGACCAAGAAGTCATAAAGATATTTTGGAGACAATCGAGCACCCACATCGTCAAGCAGTGGGCCAGGCATTCGATCGGTTATGAGATCTGCCGGCTGGCTCTGACCAGCCACCTGATGGCAAGCGAGGCAATTGGCGTGGGCCACCAGCGCCAAGCCCGAAACTGTTGGCGGTGGCGGAGCTTCTCCGCAAGCAAAAACAACTAGACACGGAAAAACGATAGGGATGAGCCATTTCACATGCTCCAGTGTAGGGTACTCGGCCAGACCTCGCTGCACGAGGGTTTTACATATCATTGCCGTTATGAACTGGCATCATCTCCCATTGAAATCGAGGGCGAATTGGTGATCGAGCACAACAAGCCTACGCAGATCTGCAAGGTCACACGCATCAATGGCATCAAGACCACTGATCTTGAAGATGCACTTGTCGTTGAATCACCCCTCGCTATCGTGCTCAATGATTGGTCCAAAGGCCATCAAAGAAGTCAGACGATAGCGGTGACCATGCGTACTCCAGGCGAAGATAAAGCGCTTGCCGTTGGCCTCCTTGTCACAGATGGGCTTATTAGGCAGCCAGGTGACATTGCTTCAACCGAATTCATCACTGCGTCTCATGCCTTACAGCCCAATGCAGCCAATACCATGGCCGTGCAACTGAGACGTGGCATCACCCGCGCCTGTGAACCAATGCCCCGTCGCGGCCAGATCCACTCGAGCTGCGGCGTCTGCGCGGCGACTGACCCTGATGACATCCATATGCCCAGTACGCCATCGCCACTTGATTCCCCGACCATATTCCAAGCTGAAATCGTACAGCGAATGATTGGTCAACTTCGGGAACAGCAAACGCTCTTTCAGGCCACTGGTGGCCTTCATGCGGCATCACTAGGTAACACACATGGAGAAATCATCGCAACACACGAGGACATTGGTCGACACAACGCACTGGACAAACTCATTGGCCAACAGTTTCTGGCTGATGAACTACCGCTTTCAGAACATATTCTGCTGGTCAGCGGTCGCACCAGCTACGAGATTGTACATAAGGCCTCAATGGCTGGAATCAGATCCATTGTTGGCGTCGGCGCAGCCTCTTCTCTCGCAGTTGAATATGCATCGAAAGCACAAATGACGCTTGCTGGTTTTGCAAAAAAAGATCGACTCACCATCTACACTGGCGAACAGTACCTATTGAAGGCAACCACATGACAAAAGAGCACGACAACCCAGAACGTGACGTGAGCATTGAGTCAGCGGCCTCGACAGAAAAACTGACTATTAAGTCACCTATGGATCATGCGGCAGGCATCCATGCAGTTACCGTTGCAATGCAGCACCAAGCACGGGAGCCAGGATTAGTTCGTGGCCTTAAGGTACTTTCAAAGATCAACCAGAAGGAAGGTTTCGATTGCCCCAGCTGCGCCTGGCCCGATCCAGATCAAGATCGATCTATCTTTGAGTATTGTGAAAATGGCGCGAAAGCTGTTGCCTCAGAAACAACCCGCAAACGTATTACGCCAGAGTTCTTTGCCAAACACAGTGTCAAAGAACTCTCTGAGCAATCCGACCATTGGCTCGAACGCCAAGGAAGATTGACGTGCCCCATGCTTCTGGATGAGAACCAGACCCACTATCAACCAATTTCATGGGAGGACGCCTACAGCCTTGTTGGCCGAGAGCTCAAGAGCCTTGACCATCCAAATCAGGCAATGTTTTACACCTCGGGCCGAGCCAGCAACGAGGCCTCATTTGTCTATCAGCTTCTGGCCAGAGCATTTGGCACCAACAACCTGCCTGACTGTTCCAACATGTGCCACGAATCAAGTGGCGTCGCGTTGACTGAGACGATTGGCATTGGCAAGGGAACGGTACGTCTGGAAGACTTTGAAGAGGCTGGGGCAATATTCGTCATCGGCCAGAATCCCGCAACGAATCACCCAAGGATGCTCAGCGCCTTGCAGAAAGCCGTCCGCAAAGGCACCAAAATAGTAGCCGTCAATCCATTGCCCGAAGCCGGCCTCATGGGCTTTCGACATCCACAGCAACTTAAAGGAATGCTTGGAATCACCACCCAACTTGCAAGCCTTTATTTGCCCGTAAGACTTGGAGGTGACCAGGCGTTGTTCCAGGGAATAGCCAAACTACTCCTTGAGAGAGATGCCGGCGGCCATAGCAGGCTGGATCATGCCTTTATTTCTTCACATACAACAGGATTTGAATCTCTCAAGGATCAGCTTCGTCAGATTCAGTGGTCAACACTAGAAGAACTTAGCGGCCTTCGACGTGAACAGATTGAAGAAGCGGCTGATGTGATCACAAAGTCAAAGGCCACGATTTACTGTTGGGCAATGGGCCTCACGCAACACGTTCATTCCGTTTCGACCTTACAACAAGTTGTCAATGTGGCATTGCTCTGTGGCGACATCGGGCGACCTGGAGCCGGACTCTGCCCCGTACGGGGCCATAGCAATGTCCAAGGCAATCGCACCATGGGCATTGGACACGACATGCCAGAGCCATTCCTGGATGCACTTGATAAAACCTGCCACATCTCCGCGCCGCGCGAACGAGGCCTTGATGTGGTCGAGTCAATCATGGCGATGCAAGATGGCCGAGCACTTGTTTTCATTGCTCTTGGTGGCAATTTTTTGTCTGCTTCTCCGGATACGTCATTTACAGCAGAAGCAATTCAGCGATGCCGTCTCACCGTTCAAGTGTCTACAAAACTCAATCGCTCACATCTCGTCACTGGAAAACGAGCTTTGATACTACCTTGCCGGGGAAGAACCGAACTTGATCAACAAGCAACCGGACCACAGTACATCACGGTGGAGGATTCGATGAGCAAAGTCCATCGATCACATGGGCAACTCGAGCCCGCTTCACCTGACATCCGCAGCGAGGTCTCAATCATCTGTCATATGGCCGCTGCGACCCTGGGCACCAACCAGCCGGTTCCCTGGCTGGATCTTGCAGGCGATTACAATCTCATCCGCGATATGATTGGAAGCGTTGTACCGGATTGCGGCGACTACACACACAGAACTTCAACCTCTGAGGGATTTTATCTACCGGTCTCACCACGAGATCGATGGTTTGTCGAGCCAGATGGACGGGCTCGATTCATGTGTGCAGAGCCGTTCGCACCACATGCCAAGGAGAATGAACTACTTCTGGCAACCTTGCGAAGCCATGATCAATTCAATACTACGATTTATGGGTTGCACGATCGCTACCGAGGCATTCACGGGGACCGCCGCGTCATCTTTATGAATAAAACAGACATGGACGCACGTGGCCTCAAAGCTCGACAACGGGTCAATATTTCTTGCCATGCCGAGGGACGATTACGTCGTGTCACCAACTTTACTGTGGTGCCCTATGAAATACCCGTAGGCTGCGTTGGCGCGTACTACCCCGAAACCAACATGCTAGTACCACTCGAACACACCGCCAAGGGAAGTAACACACCTATCTCTAAATCCGTGCCGGTGACCGTCGAACCAACGGCTTAACGTTTAGGCCAAGGCTGATGCTCGGCGTATTTTTCTTGCTCGTGCAAACCAGCTTCTTAACGTGTCAGGCGAGACGCTAAAGTGCGCCGCAACGCGAGCCTGTGCTTGTCTTGGCTCATACCCATTCGCTTGCAAACGTTCGTAGGTATCAAGCGCGTGTAGCACACGCTGATTTTGTCGCTCTGTATCACGCCGCAATTGCTGACGAGCCTCTGCAAACTTAACACGCGCCGGGCCAGTCAAAATGCCTGTCTGCGCTTCTCGCTCGAGAATCTTTTCTGCCAGCGCGCCCGCCTGCATCGCCTCAAGAATGGATGTTTCTTCAAAACCTCCTTCATCCATCTGAAAGCGCAGCTTTGTAATGCTGTGCATCAATGCACGCGCGTCGTAGTACAGCGAAAGATAGAAGTCGCGTTTCTTTCGGGTCATCCCTTGAATGAGCGCCCGTTGATCTCGAGGCAGATCCCAGGGGGCGCCTGTCACACCATAGTCCCAGAGGATGACTAGTGCTGTTTGCTCAAATCGCTCTAGGTGATACTCAAGGTCATGGGTTGGACTCATCGAGGCTAAAACCGGTGTCATTTCCTCGGCCTCGCGCACCAACGGCCGTTTACCGGGTCGCGCCGGGGCTTGAATCTCCCCTGTTGCTTCACGGAACTGGCCCTGCGTCCTTGCAGTCGTTGTAATATTCGTCATGAATCTCGCACCTTGCCAGACTGGGCTGGCTGTGTTGTGGGTTGTCCTTATACCTCTTTGAGCTTCCTTGCCCCCACCCCACAAAGTTCGAGTGTCTGCTCATCCCTACTGTACCCGAATCGTCGCTACTATTCCGCGCAAAATGGCGAGGATTATGGCCTGAGGACGAATCTAGACGAACCCCTGCGGGGCCCCGACGTAGAATTGACCGAGTGGCACAGCCCTTTCGCGAGGGCCTGATTTGCCTACCATTTTTGCCTCACTTTGCCCTTTTTGGCATGATCGAACTATGAGAATCTTCAATCTGAAATTAGCCGCCCAGATGGCCGGGCTCCTGGTCATTGCCACACTGCTCTTCCCATCAGCCTCTCTGGGAGATAGTCGCCCCTCACTGACGGTTGCCGATGGTGCCTACTCATATATCCGCTTCGAGAAGCTCTTGGGGAGCATGCCCCGTGACCCTGAGCGACTAGCCCCGCTGCAAAAAAAAGCCGATCTTGCAGTAGGAGCTCTTTTTGGACGTGATATCGAGCGCGCCTTGCGTCTTCTGGATCAAGCAGTCCTCACCGAAATGATTCAGGCCGAACCTGCCATCACTCATCTGGCTGCAGCAGGCCTGCAAGTGCGACCTGAGGGAACACCTATCACGAACCTTCGGCTGACCAGCCGCTATCCACTCAAAGAGGCTAAGGAAACGCCCTACAAGTACATGCTCCGTGTACGGTCTCCCGAGGGCCAACTTCAATGGCAGCACCCACTGACGCTACCGGCCTCAAGTGATGGATCATGGGATTTGGATTTCCCTGTCCAACTGGGCAACTATGACCTCATCGATGAGCCCGGACCAATCGATATTTCGCTGCTTTGCCAAGATGGCGTTGAGATCCCCATTGGCCAGGCCCATGTCTACCATCAACGACCCAGCCAGTTGCGCCAATCACAACAAACTGAACTCACCAATGTTTCACCGCTCCCATCCCAACTTCAACGTTCAGCATCCAGATTTGCGGCACGCAACAGGCAGCTCCGTGACAATCATCACCCAAAGCGTCTCGCCGACCATCTTCTGAATCGCAGCCAACTTGCAAAGCAATTAGCACAAGAGATTGCATCTCTCAAAGCTGGCATTGATCCATATTTAAATGCGACGGGCGACCGTTGGTTCCTTCTTGAGTCTGAGCGAGGCGATCTTCCCTATCGGGTCTATGCGCCAGAGAAGACAACTGGCCCCACCCAAGAACCTCTACCGGTGGTCATCGCCTTGCATGGCATGGGTGGCAACGAACATTTGTTTATGGAAGGATACGGAGGCGGAGCCCTCAAGAGACTCGCTGACGAACATCAATTTCTACTCGTTTCACCAAGGACCTATGAGCTCGCACAATCAGCTGTCTTCTTTGATGCGCTCATTGGTGACATCGAAGACATGTATTCAATTGATCCTGATCGTATTTATCTCATAGGACACTCTCTCGGCGCCATGACCACAATGACGCTTGCTGACCAACGCCCAGATTCATTCGCGGCCATTTGCGCCATCGCAGGCGACGGTCGCACACCACAATCACAATTGATTCCACCGACACTCGCCTTCCTTGCAGAAGATGACTGGATGGTGCCTGCCAATGCTGCCAAACAGCGTATTCAGCAAGCACAAGAAAGTGGCGCTAACATTCGATCTAAGATTGTCCCAGCAGCGGGACACCTTCTCGTGGTTTACATGGTTCTACCGGATGCCATTACATGGCTCATGTCACAAAATAATAATGCCAATAAATAAACATGACGGCGCTTCCTGGAACGCCGTCATGCTTAATTGATCTCTTAACAAGAGAAGTGAACCGTAGATCTTCTTATATCAAGAAGTCGATGGTGCCGTCTTGATCTTGACGCTAATCGTTGCTTTCTGCTCAAGGGTCTGCTTGCCTCCTGGGCCTGCATCGACTTCCATCTTCGAATTTGAAGTCACTTCTGAGATGCCACTAGAGGCACCGAGCATAGTCAAGTCAAGTGTCACTTGTCCCGTACCAGTGGCCGACATACTGTCGACATGCATCTTTTGGCCGCCTGGCATTGTCACATCCTGGGGAGCCGCA
>CALCOW010000020.1 GCA_937899935.1 uncultured Phycisphaerae bacterium | reverse complement strand
AAGTATAGATACTCCGATTTGACAGGTATGTTACGAATATCCTGATCTCTGAGTAGTTTCTTGAAGATCAAAGGTGATGCTAAGCATGATGCCACCAGATCAGGAATCGTACGATGATGAACCATATGAGCCCAATAATGAATAGGGCTATTCCAATACCAACGCTCGTGTCGCCAGGGCCGCCTTCGAGGCTGCTCGAGGCACCAATAAATCCAATAATAAGACCAGCGAGAGTTAAAACCACTGATAGAAGTGATTGGAGCTTTAGCATCTTAGAAGTTCGTTCAATTGTTTGAACTTTTCCACCCTGTGCTTGCACATGACCACCACCGGCGACAGGATGACCACATGATGGACAAGTTGCAGCACGTCCTGATATTTTCTGCCTACAGCTAGGGCAATCAATGAGGGATGTCGGACGAGTTGGCGTTACTTCTGATGAAGTGCTGCTTAAGGATTGTTGTTCAATAGTACTTGTCTCGACTGGCGCGACCACATCTTCAGGCCTATGGTCAGGTTGGGATATGGATGGGTTTGTACTTGTACTAGATTGCCCAGTTACTTTGGCCGCTTTAGGTTCGTCATGTGCTTTCGGCATCGATTGATCATCGGGAAAGAGACCCTTAACCTTAGATGCGGGTACCCAGCGGTCAGTGTCTTTGGGATTAATTTCGTCGTTTGCGCCTATCATTCCCGCGGCAGCAAGTTGCTGAAGCTGTGAAGTTGTCATGTCCTGGTATGACTCTCCAGCTTGACATCGAACGTTATACTTCTTCATTCATGCTCATCCTTTTTTTAAGCAAGCCGAATTTCAGAATATGTGTTTGCGATATGCTTGGACTCCCGGGGTGTAGGGACTACTTCGGGGAGTCCTCGGATTTTTGCCAGATGTAGATGCAGATGATCGCGACCAACCAGAGGAACAGGATTTGGACCCACCACACGTCGAGATCGATTTTGAATAGGCGCATCATCAGGGTCTCGGCGGCGCCGTAGAGCAAACCAATGCACGCGGAAACAAGAACTATTTTCCAGAACTTTCTCTTCATGATCATGGCTCCTGCCTTCAAAGCGGGTGAAGGGGATCGAACCCTCGACATTCAGCTTGGGAAGCTGACGCTCTACCGCTGAGCTACACCCGCTTTCGAATCACACAGTCTAGCTTAGTCTAGCATTTGTCCATCTGAGAGGTGCCAGAGACGGACCATGACGCGGCACGGTCAGCGGTTAGAATATTGAGCATGAATAATACAAATCTTGCCGTCCTTAAACTGATCGTCATTGTCTGCCTGTTTGCTGGTGCAACGCATATGCTTGTTGCTGAAGCTGAATCTACCTCAACGCTCGATAGAGCAGCGCCTCCACCAGCGACTGACCTGATGAATGATCTCGTCAATAACTATGATCCCTGCGCTGGTAGTCCGGCGCCGGCAGTCTGCCGGTGCGCACTGGAATTTCCACCAGTGACCTATGACACAAAAGTTGACTTTGTACTTAATACCAACAGTGACGGTCAGTATGACCTTGCCACTGGTCGCACACTGATGAACTTGGTTCGAGCGGTGGCGGTCGCATCGGCCCCAGCGACGCCAGCGAAAGGTGAGCCAGTGGTCAAACTCTACGCCAACCCACCAGCAACACCAGATGCCATGGGGATACTTCAGAAAGTGGTGAAGAGCAATCCCAACTTCAGAGACGCCAAACTCGTCAAAACGATGATGCTGCCCCGAGCACTTGGCGGCGAGCCGGATCGTCTCTATGGGGGTATCTGGTGGCTTGAGAAAGAAGAAATGCTCGTGGTGATCTACCGTGGAACCCAGACGCCGTTTGAGTGGTACCTTGATCTGCAGGGCGGTTCGTATCGCAAGATTTCAGATTCCTTCAATGTGGCAGATGGCTTTGGTGCGGCGTATCAATTCTGCCAAGGTGATGTGCTCCAGGCGATTGATACCTATAAACCAAAGAACGTGTTCATCGGAGGGCATTCACTCGGTGGGGCGGTTGCAGGTATGACCGCGCTCGATCTGCATCAGCGTTCGAAGGCGGCAGGCCATCCATACCAAGTGCATGCCATGACCTTTGGGCAGCCTCGTACCTTTGCGCCCCAGGCCGCTGATCTCGCCAACGCTGCAATTAAGTCAGGTGAGCTTGAGTTATGGCGTGTCGTCAATATGCCTGATCCAGTGCCTGATGTGCCGCCTGCAGCAGTCGGTGCCAAGAGCGCTAAATTCAAACACACCAGGTGGCTTGTGCTGTATGACGATGATGTGTCAGCGCAAGAAGGTCACAGCGCAGCCTGGAACCATCACTATTACTACGACGGCTATTTCAAACCAGATGCGGCAGCTTTGATACAGCATCCGAGTCACTGACAACCTAATTCGTGTTTAGACAATTACGGTGCGGTAGAGGATTTCTCGGTCTCATTTTTGCTGAGTAACGAGATGATCTCACTTATTGCCTGATCGTTATCTTTAACAGATTGAGCACCGATTTGGTTGAGTTGTGTAACCACTTCTTTTGATGAGTAAAGAGACTGATTAAATTGACTCGGTACCTTCGGATTAATGCGAAGGTAGTGTGTCAATTGCGAACCAGGTCGGCCAGCAACATGAGAGAGAATGGCATTGGTGTAACGCACGCTCGGTCTGATGCCGAGTGAGGTTGCATGCTTCAACCAGTGAATAGATCCCCAGGATCCAGCAGATGAAGTGTCAATGGTTGTCTCAAGATCGCCGGTGCCAAGTGAGAGCACAATCAATGAGCGGTCTGGATACCGTTGCAGCGCCAGGCTGATTGCAAGTGGGGTAGGGTCATAGGCAAAAAGACCTCCGTCAGCTGCCGTGAAAAGTAACTGACCCTCAACATTGCGCAGTCGCATCGGCGCTATTAATCCTGGCGCGGCCGTCGTTGCCAGTGCAACGTTGGCAGCAACAATATTGTCATTAATTGTGAAATCACTTCCATCAGGTGATCGACGACTTGTCATAAAGCGTGGGCTCAAATCATCAATCGAAGCTGCAGGTATGACAATGTCACAGAGTAGTTCGGCCATGGTGGTCGTACCCATGACATCGCGTAGAAACGCCACACCACGTGAAGTGCGATATTCAGGACCGAGTAGGCCGTCAAGCGTGAGAACTGGGTGATACCAAGGACCTTCGCCAAAAGTGCGAATCTGTTGGACGTAGAGATCAAGCATCTCATGCGCCGAGTGCAGTGGCTTGCCATCAGGACCAGGCAGGAGCAAGCTAATTCCTATGACAGAGCCTGTACTCGTGCCAGTGATGAGGTCAAAAAGTTCCGAGATCGGCTTGCCGCTTCGCTCTTCAAGTTCAGCGAGCACATTCAGCTCCAAAATGCCACGTATACCACCAGCATCAAGGCTTAGGATGCGCACCGGTTGCTGACGAGGTAGGGTCTCTGCTAACGGGAGCGTTGTGGGGCAATTCGCTGCGGCCTTAAGGCCGCGCTCCATATCTACATCCCCGGCGTGGTGTCGATAGATGGCGCTGACTATAAAGAAGCAGAACGATCGGCCAGGAAAAACCAGCCCGCCGTCGCAAATAGATATCTCTTGTTGACATCACTGCCCCCTCTTAACTTCTAATTTTGAGCATGACCAGGCATATCACTTTCTGGTGTCAGTGCAATCAGCCCTGTTGAGTTGGTGCCACCATCACTTCGGCACGTGATTTGTAATCGTGGGTGCCGTATGTCTCTTTTGAGTTCAAGATAGTACGTGTTGTCCCGAGTCTTCACGCCAGTGAAACCCGGGTGCACATCACTGGCAACAACCTTGCCCGTCTCACCATCAACTAACTCAACACGATCGATACCTAAGCCATGATGTCCCTTTGTCCAAGAACAGGTCATGTTCCATCGGCCCTTGCTCATGTGACTCGGAAGGTCTTCAATAATCCAGGTGCTTAACTCTGTTGTGCAGTGCCTCGGTTGCCATCCAAAGAGCAAAGAGGGAGGTGCGTAAAACTGAAGGTACCAGCGTTTGCCCGCATGGCCGGCAATGCCATCAGGATCCAGTTGCCAAGCTTGCTTAAATGCGGCAGCTGCTTTGGTGTCCGATCCCTCTGTCTTTCGGTGAACGGCGCCGATTGCAACTTGCAGCCAAGCTCTTTGTGAGTCGTTGTAGACGTTGTCAGCCAGCATGGTGTGCAGTCGATCTAAGGCTTCTTGGGCGCGGCCTTCCTTTACGTCTTTGGTCGCTTGTGCAATGAGATGGTGCCATTGAGGCATTTCAAGTCTGCGACGGCGCCCTGATGTGTCTTGAGGGTCGATCGTAGTAAGACGTTCGATCAACTGGTTTGGTCTATCTAAAGGCAGATCACAAACAGCGTAGATCGCTTGTGCTTCACTCTGTTGATCATTTTCCAGGCGTGCCTTTTCGATGCGTTGGTGTAATTCTTGGTATTTCGTTGCAGCTTGAGCAAGCTCAAGCAGTGCTGATTGCGCTTGTGCGGGAAGGCGCGGTAGGGTTTCTCCCTGACGAGAGCCGAGCACATCGCCGTTGGGCGAAAATGCAATGATGGCAGGGTAGGTGACCAAGCCTTGCTTGTTCCAGCCTTCATGGAGTTCGTCGAATTCTGTTTGCTGCGGCGCTGTTGGTGTTTGCAAAACATCAATATCTGTGAGTACTAAGTCGAAATCACGGAGTCGCTCGTTCGTATTGGTAGTGTTCCACATATCGGAATGGAGTCTCTGGCCGAGACCATTCCAATCACTGCCATGCACATAGACAATCAATGGTACTTGGCGCTGTTTTGCCATCGCTGATGCCGCTGTATAACCAGCGACTCGTTGGGGACCAATGCCATCAGCGACAAAAGTGAGAGCCGTAATGAGAATCGTTGTAATCAACTGGTACGCTTTCCATAGATAAGGACCCGTGGAAAGTGCATGCACTTACCATCTCTTTCCACTCGAATAAAGCGTCCGCGAGGCTTAGTGTCAGATAAATCAACGCGATACCAAAGATGGGCACCTTTAAGCGTCGCGACTTGCTCCCACTCAATACCGTCACGACTCACGAGAATTCGAGCGTCTTTGGCCCGATGTTGCTGCCCTCGACGTCCCTCAAGAATGATGCCTTCAATCTCACCAAAGTGTGGCAACTCAATTTCAAACCAGGGATGGTCACCAACCTGGGTATGAAACTGACCACCATGTTCCTCAAGTACACCCCAGTGCTGTTCGGGCGAATCCCAGCGGTTTCCAGGTTCCCAAATGCGTAGCGCACCACCTTGACTCAATAAAGTTCCTTGGAAAGGCTCGATGCCTGATTCGATGAGGCTTGGACGAGGTTCATAGAGTCGAGAGGCAGCTCGGCCAATGCGCTGGAAGGTTTCTAGATCGTTGGTTTCAGCAGCCGCGGGCAACATTGTTCTTGCCAACTGACGAAGCGCCGCATCTTGCCCATCACCAGCCGTGTGAACCTCACCCAGAAGTACGCGTTCAAACATAGCGTTACCATCTGGATCATCTTTCAGTTTGTTCATTGCCCAAGCAATATACGGAGCACCTAAATCAGCTGAATCGATAAGATTTCGCAGTGTGGTCAAAATAAACTGACGTTGCGCACGCTGATCTCCAGCTTTTGTCAACATCCAGTCGAGCGCCGATTCGATATTCCATCGTACTGGTCCCCAGCCTTGAAGCTTGCGGAGATATCTTCCTAGATAGGCAATACGCTTTTGAGCGTTGAGACCTTTAAACAGTTGTGGATAGATGTATTGTTTGGACAATGCCCAGACAGGCTCAGGATGCTCTGGGAGTAGTTCGGTTTGCAGCTTTAACATGGTTCGTTCCCACCAACGTCGATCCATTTGATTGTCCACACCGAACTGTAAGTACTCGCGCCAAAGACCCTCATCAAGAGCATTGCGTTCAATCGCTCTTTGATAGGCTGCTTCGGCTTGTTCAACAGAATTCTGTTGCACATGCCAGCGGGCCAAACGTCCTCGATCGCTAGCTTGTTGATGAGCAGTGGTGCGTTCGAATGCACGTTGCACGAGCACATGGCTTGCCCATTTTGGTCGTTGTAAGGAGGAATGAAGCCCTCGTTTCCAACTCAGCGAATAGGCCGGTGTCCACTCACCAGGCGCTGTTTGAACAGCATACGCGCAGTGCCCAGGCTCGCCCATGGTGAATGCTGGTATTCCATTGGCGATTGCAGCGGAGGCGCCGGTGTTTGAAAGCGCGCCACAGACTCCACCAACTTCGATGGCCATTTCTGGATCACATCGAAAGGATCCGCGAAAAGGGTGATAGTAAAGCCAGCCTTGAACGGTGTCGTCAAAGCAATTGAAACCACGGTATGGCGCTTGCCAGCAGGCGCGCACATATTCAGAACGAGGCCAGCAAATTCTTTCTCTGAGAAATTCGAGTGCCTCTACTGCGGTGTAAGAGGGGTATTGAGCACCCCGTGCGAGAAAGCGCCGCTCCCAAGTGGCAAGTTGTGGGTAGCAGCTGTTAAGAAGTCCCTGAGAAAAGTGATCTCTGAAGTAGTGATATCGATCACGCATCCAATCATCATCGAGTCGGTCCTTACGTAACTCCAAAGCACAGGCGGTTGCCATCGAGCGATCGACCGGCCGTGTAGTGAGATCTGAATCTTCACCCCACAGCTCGCTCAGGAATGCTAGTGTGCGCGGGCCATCTTCGATGGGGCCACTGTCGAGTAGCTCACGCATCCATTCTTCATTGCTATAGAGAGCATCGAAGAAACTACTCAGTTGCGGATCATCTTCTGCCTGTTTAAGAAGCGATGGCCCTGCATGCTGCTGTATTTGCCAAACAAGTAGTTCACTAGGCTTTGGTATTGCGGCATGAGTTGTTGCCACAAAGACCAAACAAAGCACCGTTGCCACGCTGATGAATGACCTTCCAAGACTCGTCGGTCCCACAAGGAGAGCGGTGGTGATGCGTGTGCGCATACGCGGCCTCTAGGTGTGGCTTGTCTTATTGTTCTGATCACCTACGGCCCGTGCAATTCGATCCGGTGATGGGGTCTTAAGCTTACTGGCCAGGCCAAGGAAAGACATGCACTTAATCGTGATCCATGTGAAATCAAATTGCCACCAGGCAAGTCCATGTTTCGCGGATGTTGGGAAGGCATGATGGTTGTTATGCCAACCCTCACCCAATGAGAAGATACCTATGATTGGGTTGTTGCGACTATGATCATGACTCTCAAATGGTTGTGTGCCCCAGATATGACAGACTGAATTAACTGACCAGGTAATATGATGTTCGACAAAGACACGCACCAATCCACCCCAAAGTAGACCGGTGAGGGCTCCCAGCCAGGTGCCGGTGATCACCCCACCAAGTACCGTTGGTATCAGCATGCTGATAAAAGCCCAAACTGGAAAGAGCCTTGACACCATCCTTAAGTCAGGGTCAGCTTTTAGATCAGGAATGTAGCGATCTTGATCAGGTTGTTCGAGTTTGAAAAGCCAGCCAAAATGGGAGTAGATAAATCGGCGCACCGGCCCACCTTGACCAACATGGGGTGAGTGTGGATCGTGCTCTTCGTCGCTGTGCTGATGATGTTGTCGATGCACTGCACACCACCAGAATAGGTCTCCTTGTACCGCCATTGAGCCGGTAATGCCAAGACCAATTTTGACCCAGCGGGGACATTCAAAAGCTTTATGGGTGAAATACCGATGGAAACCAACCGTAATACCCAGGCCTGCCACGATATACATGCCAACCAGGAGGCAAAGATCGAGAACACTAAAACCATTCCCCCAAGCCAGCCACATCACTGCAATGAGTGCCAGTGGCGGCAATACGACAGAGACTAATACAATGAAACGTGCCCCTCTCTTGACGGGTGCATGGAGTTCCGTCGTGTGTGGCTGTTTCGGAGGCGTGATCTGCTTAGTAGAGATAGAACTTGACATGGAGGGCAGGTACCTTGCGGATAGCATTCACCATTTGCGGGCTGAGGCCTACCACCAATCGGCTGGCCGAGCCGCTATTGATTAGGTAGATGCTAGCCTCATCCCCGCTGTGATGTTGCTATTCGGGTCAGAACTCGGCAATAAACCACCGAAAAACTAGCTCTTAACAGGGATCGACTATCTGAAATCGTGTAAACCCTAGACGGCAGTGCCTGGCAGTACTATGAAGTGAGGAGTTTGAAAGATGAAAGAGATTTTGGCTGCAGCCCTGATCATTATGATGATTGAACTGCCACAGGTATTTGGGCGTCAAGCGGATGTTCAATCGCAAACAATCTTGGACCAGACATCGGGTAAGCCGTCTCCAAAAGTAGTAGATTTTGGATTGTATGAAATTCCAAGTCAGGCAGATCATTTGCGCCGACATGGTTTTACTAAGTATGCTCAGGTCTTTGCTCCAAATGGCAAGCCCATTCGAATTATCGCGCAAACAAGAGTGCCCGATATTGCAGTTGCCCGTGCGAGAAATTTGCTTCAGTTCTATTTAACAGATGTGCCAGGTTCCAAGTATGGTGAGGACAAAAGCGCGGTCGCCAATGCGATGGCAGAGAACCGTGCAATGCTCATGATGCCAACGGGTGCTCATGTTGAGGGTAAGGAGCCACCAATAAGAGCTCAAGGTCTGTTTGAAAGTGAAACACCCATTGATGGGTCTCCTTGGTATCTCGAAAACAATTGGGAACATCGAGATGCCGGTTTTGAGGAGATTTTTCATTTGGTCCATGATGCGGGTATCGGCACTTATATGCCTGGAGCCTTGCCGGCCTATCAGCGCGAGTTAGACGCTGAAGCAAGAACAGCGATGGGAGATGGAAGATGGGGTATACAAGTAGATCCAGGTGTTGAAAATTGGCTTGAAGAATTGGCAGAGGAAGGGTCTCTGGC
>CALCOW010000019.1 GCA_937899935.1 uncultured Phycisphaerae bacterium | reverse complement strand
AAAAAGACACAGCATCAGTCATCAGCATCTTCATATAGGTGCGATCGTTGCGATAGTAGATATCGACGACCGCCTGAGCGGCGGTCACATCTGTCTCTGGCCTTTTCTGAGAGTCTGTTCGAGCCGCTGCGACCCGATACAAGATAAGTCTTGTATCTGCTTCGCTATTCTCTGGGTCTTTTATGACTTCCATTTCATCGGCGTAGATTTGTAGATCGTTCAGAGTGAAAGGAACACCCTGCCGAATAGAGTGCTCTAAAAGAACAGCGGCATCGGTCGCAAGTAATCTTCCCATGTAACCATAGAATCTTGGAATTACCCACTGCGTCAAGATCACCATAATCAGACCAAGAACGATTCCCATGCACAAGATCGGTGCAAAGAGGCGCAAGTAGCTGAGGCCTGCTGCGCTCATTGCTAAAATTTCGTTTTCGGATGCCATGCGATGAAAGGTCAGGGTTGCGGCGAAACCCGCCGCAAATGGCAAAGCAAACTGCATCATCGGTACCGTGGCAACCGCAATGTATTTGAGTGTCTGCATCGGCGTCAGTAGCTCTTCAAGAGCCAAAGGCTTAACAGCCGCGCCGAATGCAATGACGGTCACAAGGATCGCTGTGGTAAGGATGGTAAGCCTGGCCAGATCAAAGACCAGGTAGCGGTTCAAAATGCCAAGCATCAGCCTCATTATGGCCACTTCTCTTGTTTCCTACCACCTGTGCCATGAGCCGCCCCTGATTGATCAAAACAGGATCTTTCAGGGCATGTGGATACGCCAAGGCGCCCTATCGGACATCCGGAGTTTGACCAATTATTCAGTTTGGTGGGTTTGGTGGGTCTCCTGAGGAGCCTCTGTGGGAGACATTCCAAGACACCCTACGGCCCGGCATTGGTCAATTCGATGATCAGAGTGGACGCGTCTATGCCTAAAAGTAGATGCGAAAGTCTTAGAAAGGTCCTGTTGTGAGACGCTGCAGAAAAATTCAGACGCGGGCGAGCCGACGTGGCTTCACCCTGATCGAGGCGTTGATGGCTACAACCATCCTCGTTGGGGCGGTCTTCGCGGTCACCACAGCCATCACGGCGGGACAGCAACACTCAATCGAGGCTCGCCAGAAAATTGCTGCGGCACTGGCTGCGGAAGAGCTCTTAGGCAAGATGGGCGCAACGCCTTACAGCGAACTAAATAGTTTTAACGGACTGACAGAGCAGGAAGGCCAGCTCATGGCTCTTGATGGCCAAGCACTACCACCAAGCTTCGATGGTTTAAGCCGTCATGCAAAAGTGATCTCTAAGACACTGAATATAGTTGACCTTGATGTGATCATTCAAGGCAAAATGCTCATCGTATGGATTGAAGATAGAAAGCAGCGATCGCTCATTGAGCTCACGCGTTTCGTTCCGGAGCCACAAGCCTAATGAAACGATTGCTTACACATCAATCCCTTGAGTCACGCCATCGTGGGCTCACCATGCTTGAGCTTATTTTGGGTGTCTCGATCACTGCTCTTATCACCGCCGCTATAGCCGCCATGTGTGGCTCGGTTGCAACTGGTGTAACGACACGCCATGACGCTCGCTCCGTGATGCTCCGCGCCAATGCGGTCCAAACACGACTTGCCGCCTATGTTGCTCCAGCTCGTAGTATTCTTGATATCGATAGTGGAACAGCCGTGATT
>CALCOW010000018.1 GCA_937899935.1 uncultured Phycisphaerae bacterium | reverse complement strand
CGCAAAGTCAAGCTACGTAACTACGCCAGCGTGTTCTATGACCATAGCCTTGACCAAGAATGTGGTTTCACAACACCTTCCAGTCCTCTTTTTGATGCTTTCGGACATATCAAACCTGACTTTTGCGATCTTGCAACCGTCGATGCTGTTCCGGCCGCGGATGCAGAAGCAGACTCAACTAACGAAGACTCACTGAGCGATTTAAATCCAACCGTGGTGACACCAAGACCAAATGATGTTGATTATGAACTAATTGTCTATGGGACCCAAGTGAATACTTGGGAGGAGGCCCCCTGATGATGCACCAAGCACTACTCGACCAACCAACAAACACCGTTCCGCAACGACGAGGCATGTCCCTCGTTGAATTGATGGTGACAATTACCATCATTTCATCAATTGCTGCACTTGTGATTCCAGCCAGCCAAGGCGATGGTCTACTTCAAGCAAGAGCCGCAGCGACGGTACTGCGATCAGACATTGAGTTAACACAAGTCATGACCATGACTGACCCAGCCAATCCAATGGTCATTTGTTTCAATGAAGAAGGAACTCGTTATTGGATAGCATCAGCATCCAATACCGAAATACCCCTCTCGCTCAATGGCAACAATGAAACCTATGTGATGACAATGGGCGAGGGACGATTGGCTGCTGCCGATGGTGTGACTATAAATTCAGAAACACTCTCTAACAGGCATATTGGCTTTGATATGAATGGAGCTGTTTCACCTCCGATGACAACACCAATTGTCACACTCCAATGTGGCGAACACTCCGTCCAACTTGAAGTCTCACCTATGACAGGTACAGTCACCGAGAAAGTGATCGTTACAAACCCTTAGCTCTGATGATCGATCCACGAGACCAAATCTCTACTTTAAGCCGTAGTCTTTAAGCTTCCGATAGAGCGTTCGCTCACCGATGCCGAGCATGTCGGCAGCTCGCTCTCGATTGCCTGCAGTCATCGCAAGCGTTTGACGGATCGCTTCTTTCTCAAGCTTGTCGAGACCCACACCAGCCAGACTACCAACTGATTGATGTTCGTCGTCATCATCTGGATGACGAATATCATCTGGCACATCGCGTAGTTCTATATGATCACCTTGACTCGTAACGACCATCTGCTGAACCACATTCATGAGTTGGCGAACATTTCCTGGCCAACTGTAGGAAACGAGCCGTAACATCGCTGGATCTGAAAAAATTGGAACAGGCCTTTCTAGCTCAGATGAAAATCGTAGTGCGGCATGATTAGCGAGGGACGGGATGTCATCTCGGCGCTCACGTAATGGTGGAACATGTATCTCTGCACCCTTAATACGGAAATACAGATCTTCACGAAACGCGCCTTCTGCAGATCTCGTTTTAAGATCTTGGTTTGTAGCGCTGACAAAACGAACATCCGTATTACGAGCAGCATTTTCACCGAGCCGTACGATTTCTCCAGTCTCAAGAACGCGAAGTAACTTCGCCTGCATTGTGACAGGCATATCACCGATTTCATCCAGGAAGAGCGTTCCGCCATCTGCATATTCAAAAACGCCTTCACGATCTCGATCTGCTCCGGTAAAGGCGCCTCGAATATGTCCAAACAACTGATCTTCGAGCAGTGTTTCACTTTGTCCAGCTGCATTGAAGGTGACATACCGTTTATCCGCACGATTCGACAGACGATGGACCGCTGCTGCAACCAACTCTTTACCGGTTCCTGATTCGCCTGTGATAAGCACAGGTAGATTGCTCGGGGCCACCTGCTTGATGGTGGCAATCACCTTTCGAATTCCCGCTGAGTCACCAACGATTCCTTCAAATCCATGAGCCGCTGCGACCTGGCCTCTGAGGGATTCATTTTGGTGACGAAGCACAACCGTTTCGGCAGCGCGGTCGACGAGATTACGAAAGACCTCTAGATCAAGAGGCTTCTCGATGAAATCGTAGGCCCCTCCCTGAAGCGCCGCTTTCGCAGTCGCCACATCACCATGCGCTGTAACGACAATAGTCTCCGCGTCCTCTTGATGCTCTTGAGCCAGTTGGAGGACGTCGAGGCCTGACTTCTCAGTCTCCATA
>CALCOW010000017.1 GCA_937899935.1 uncultured Phycisphaerae bacterium | reverse complement strand
AGGCGCATCGTTCTTTAAACCAGCCGATAAAACACTCTTTTAGAGACTCAGGAAATGTCTTCAGGTAGCGAAGAGTATTGGATTGCTCTTTCTGCAAACATAAGTATTGAAACGGATTACCAACATCACTAGTTTGCAGATGAAAACTCTTATTAATGGCGGGGGCGCCAAAATGAGAAGAGTGTGTTTCTTGAAAAACTCGCGAAGGGGGGGGTGGGGCTGTATGTCTAGGGAAAAAAATATTAACAAGACCGCGGTGGCGCTAGTGACTGGTCTGGCATTCACGGTTGTTGGCTTTGTTCATGCCGATCCAATCAGTTTTGATTCGTATAACAATCAAGCTGAAGCGGAGTGGCAAATCGGCGACAACCCGCAAGGTGGGGTTACGGACAACTGGGCCGGCAACAATCCATTTAGTTTCAGTAATGGCGGTGAAGACCAACAAGGGAGCAGTGAAGCGCGTGCTCAGTACGAACTGGATGGTGAATGGGGTTCGGATTATTACAACCAGAGTAGCGCTGTGAAGGGTGAAATGCTCTTCTCAGAAGGCGGCGACGCGCCTGGTTTTGCCTACGCCTCTACCGGAAGTTTATTTACGTTTACAGCTGCATCAGATATGACTATATCGATCAGTATGTCGATGTTTGCGACCAGTGAAGATACTGGACTTAACAATGCTGTGACTGGCGATATTGCCCTCAATGGCGTTGGCATAGCTAGTTGGTCTTATGCAAGTGATGGTAGTAGTTACCAAAACACCTGGGACTTTCAAGCAGGTGATGAGATTGCGATTGAACTAACAGCTGGGGCTGGCGCTGCGTTCAGTAACGATCGCCGTGAAAATATCGTCGGAAAGGCAGACTACATTTTCGGCCTCGAAGCCTATTCGACGATGGTTCCACTGCCCTCAGCGGCACTGGCTGGTCTCTTGGGTCTTGGAGGGGTTATTGGCTGCCCACGCCGGCGCCGCTTGGCCTGATTCAAACCCACTTGGGGACAGACAAAAATACGAGACAAATCAATTGCCTCGCATCAACGCCTGGGCCGTTCTTTGGGGGGGTCCAGGCGTCCCTTTTTAAAGGCTCAAGCGGTGCTTCAAGTCTGGTCTTGGCCAATAGCACTGCGTTATATTCGAGGCAAAGACCTCGATTTTTTTGGCATAAAGACTTACTCGGAAATATCTTACGGTTTATAATCTCAGTCACAAAACAGAGCCAGATTTGTATTTCGGCCAAACTGCATCGGGAATGCCCAAAGGAGGATGAGATGCGTCGAAGAAGCAAACTGGGGGGTGTTGTCGTGCTGAGTTTGGCCTTGCTATCGGCCCGTCAGCTCAGTGCAGGAACCATCGAAATTCTTGAGGTCGTCAACCAGATCAGCACCTTTGCTGAGCTGGAAGGTGTGACTGATCAAGATAGTTTGCTGTCTGATGGGAATCCATTCATTGAAAGTGTTGAGTCACTTGTCACAGACGAGCAGGGCGTAAATGGACCTTTTGGCTTCAGCGTTTTGCAGTACGGTAGCAATGAAACCTATATCTCAAGCAACGCAGAAGTCGTTACGAGGCTTGCCAGTGAATCATTGGAAGGCGAACCTTGGGCTGCCGAGAGTCGTGTTTTGAGTACGACACGTTTTCGAGCCAATAGTGCTGATCTTTATGACTTGAGTGTCGTCATGGACTCGGTGAACTATGGATTAGGTGGTGTTAACGTCTTTGGCTCAGGTTATCTGTATGACGAAACAACATCGACGTTCGTACATCAATGGAGTCTCGCGGAACTCGGTGGATCGGGAACATTGGATTTCTCTGGTGCACTGATCGAGGGTCATGTCTACAAGTTATGGGGTGAGACTGAGTCAATCTCAGGCGACCCAGACTTAGCGCTGGCGAACTACTACACTCGACATAAGTTCAGATTTGACTTAGCAACGATGATCCCGGTTCCGTCGGCAGTATTCTTGGGTTTCGCTGGCTTGTGTGTCATTGCCTTTCCCAGAAGACGTCGTTATTCGATGAACATGACGAGGATTGATGTGGTGTAGAACCCGTGGTGGGGGGTCTGTTTTTG
>CALCOW010000016.1 GCA_937899935.1 uncultured Phycisphaerae bacterium | reverse complement strand
GATGCGAATAGTACGTACCTGCCGAGCCGTATCGATCGCTGCTTGATCAACCTCATCAACCACCTTTGTAATAGCTCGATACTGTGAATCTGTCGCACGAATCAACAGACAGTTGTTCGTTGAATCTACGCGAATCGTTGGCGGATCGACCGATGTTTCATCTTCTTCAAACAGAGCACGAATGTTCTCAGCCATACTATTGACGTCCGCATTCTGAACGACGACAACATGAACTGGTCTTTGATCTTCATTCCCAACCATGTTTGGAGCAACATCAAGTTGAGCAACAAGCTCCTCAGCCAAAGGCATGACAACAGAAGCACCAGAAAGAACGATGGCATTCAACCTCTGATCAGCAACAACACGAATACCAGGATTGTCTTCTGGTAGAGTCCACCGTCTCCGCATTGCCTCCATTCTTAAATTCAAGGGTATGGTTTCACCAGACAACAGTTGTTCTACGAGTGGTACGACACGTTCTGCTTGAGCATGCTTGAGAAAGACCGTCTTCACCACCGGGCGATCTGGATCGTCTGCGCTATCAAGTGGCTTAATAAGTGACTCTAGAAAGACCATCTGCTCAGCAGTTGCGGCAACAACAAGCACATTGCTTGCTGGATCTGGTGTCACGACTGGTGGCGGCTCGGAAGCGTGGGCTGGTTGAGACGCCCGTACGGCTACGGCACGACTGATAGCTCGAGCGACATCTTCTGCTCGTGCTTTCTGCAGTTCAAACAAGCGAACCTCTATTGAGCCCTGCGCCACATACTCTTGATCAAGCTGCTGAATCAAAGCCTCGACAATTGGCATCACAGAAACGGGCGCTGAGACAATAACGGTTCCACTGTCTTTCTCCGAAGTCACGGTGAACATGGCCGCTAAATCAAATGGAGCTCCCGGCATACTCTGCCGGATTCGATCCGGCACTACGGTGCGTAGGGTCTCTGAGATCACTTCCGGGCGCGCATACTTGATTGAAAAGAGCCGCATCGAAATTTCAGGTGTGGACGGAGGTAGATCTAACTCACCCAAGACACGCTGAACTGTTTCAAAGATCTCGGCTGGTCCAGAGACAATGAGTGTTCGAGTTAATGGATCTGGTGTTATTGAAACCGGCACGCGACGATCTTGCCCTGTTGGACTTAATGCGCCAGCATCAGCGAGCCTTGAAATTGCCTCAGCGATGGAGCTAATCTCAGCATGCTCGACGGGAAAAGTGCGAACTTCTATAGCCTTTTGCAGATCGAGTTTCTCGACAAGCGATTCAAAGGAAGCTCGACGCTCGCTCGGTGCCTCGATGATGAGTGTATTCGTTGCAGCATCAGCGCTAATATGCACTTCCTTCATTGGCCTGAGATGCGGCATTGGTTTTCCGCGCCGATCCAAGGGGATAGGTGGCTCTGGATAGAGTTTATCGAGTGCTGCGGCCACATCCGTGGCACGGGCTTGCTGAAGAGGCAAAATGATCGTCGTTCGTTCAGATTCACTTTCGCCATTTGCATTTATCTCAGCAACAAAAGATTGTACCTCGTTAAACACCTCTGGATGCGCAGAGATGATCAAGGTATTCGTCGCTGTATCTGCCGATAACTCGACCGGGCGGTCACGTCGCATCTCCGCTGGACGACTTGCATATCGCACGCGCAGCATGTCTGCAATCTGCGTGGCATCGGCCGCCCGAATTTGTAATAGCTTCATAGGTGGAAGAGATTGATGTTCAAACGTATCTAGCTCTTCTAGAAGCTTACTAATCATTGCATGCTGTTCTGCTTCTGCGACCACGTAAATGCTGTTATTTGAATCTATCACCTGAATTTCTGGCAAGGCAATCTGCCTGTTGATTCCAATTGGTTTGGCCTGACTTAGAATTTCCAGTAGTTGTTCTTGTACTTCGCTGGCTTTTGCTTGGGTCAACATCATCATGCGACCTTCTCTACTCGGTGGCTGTAGTTGCCGGGCTTGTTCTATTGCACCAGCAAAACGACGAACTGATTCCGCCCAGCCCGATACCAGTAGCTGCCCGGTCACCGAATCAATCTCTACATTGGGCAATCTGGCATCTCGATCTTCTAGTCCCGTGCTCAGGAGTGCATAAAGAGTCTCAGCACGCTCAACAAGCCCAACGACATCACTTACATCAGTCAGAGGTATTACCAAGAACTCCATGTCCTTGGCGTCCAACTGATCGAGCTGTTCAATGATTGATTCAATCATCTCAAATTGACTTGGCTCTGCAGTGACGACCAGAAGATCGAGCTGGTCGACTGCTTCGATTTGGACAGGCTTAACAGCGATGCCATTCGTATTTCGTAGCAATGGATCTAGCAGAGATCGCAACGGCTCAACAATTTCTGATGGCTTGGTCTCGATTAATCGAATCTGCTTTGTCTCACTCGGCAAGATGTTGTTTTTCTGGACCATCTCAAGAGCGCTTATAAAACCGTTAACTGATTCGCTATCTCCTATTAATGTGAGTGTGCGAGTGCTCTCATCTAAGGTCACTTCGAGTTTTGTTGCTGGCTGGCCGGAACCTACACTGCGATCAACAAGTGATTGCGCCGCTCGAACTAAACCAATTGGATCATCTGATGGCACCTTGACAAGTCGTACATCCAGCACACCACTTGACGGGCGGTCGATGAACTCAACCATTTCTGCGATTTGTTGAACACCATTTTCTGGACCACCTAATATCAGAGACTGCCCATCGGGACCAGCGACGATTTTTAT
Organism: uncultured Phycisphaerae bacterium; assembly: GCA_937899935.1. Classification (GTDB taxonomy): domain Bacteria; phylum Planctomycetota; class Phycisphaerae; order Phycisphaerales; family SM1A02; genus JAQWNP01. The sequence goes on along the minus strand of CALCOW010000016.1, from coordinate 12,679 downwards.
TTTTTCTTTTTGCCGCTCATTAAGTAATTGACTTAATGATGCGATTGCTACCTTGGCTGTGACATGTTTGATTGGAACAATTGTCATCGCATCTTTAGCCTGATCTTCGTTCGATCGCCCATCGATTGCTGTCAACAGCAAGGCGGCTTCAGCGAGCGCTGCCTCTTTCCCAACGCACACAACCTTGCTCTGCCCGTCTAGTGCTAAAACAATTGGTCGATCTTCCGCCGGCCATGATGCAAACAACTCATTAAGGCGAGCTTTCGCATTTGCAGGCGATAGTTCATTTAGTTGTATTGTTTTTACACTGCGGCGACCTTCCACTGTTGGGACATCCAGTAACTCAAGAGCCTCTTTAAGTTTGTCTAATCGCTGCCGTGTTCCTTTTGCGATCAGTGCGTTGGTTCTTTTGTCAACCGTCAGCTTCAGTCCAGGTAATGAGTCTTCCTCAAGTTTGACTTGCTTACCTTCTTGGTTGATCACATATTTGATGACTCGCTCACTCAGTAGTGCTTTAAGTGGCTGCATCAACTCCGTGGCCTTGCCATGTTCCACCGGAATAATCTCGATCACACCTTCTGGATCTTCCCGATCAAGCTCTTGAATGATCTGAATCAATCTTCGAACCTGAGCAGCGGTCTCCGTAATCACCAGTGCGTTTTGTTGTTCCAGTGGTTGAATCGATCCATACGCCGCCACCATGGTGCTAAGTTTCTCTGCAATCGGCTTGGCGAGAGCAATATTAAGTGGCAAGACCAAGGTCACCATTTGATCATCTGTAATATCATCTGATAACTCGCTAATAAACGTCGGTATGTTCTCTCGAGCCATTTCTTTTAGCGCTTGCAGATAAAGCATGTCGTTTTCCACACGCAACATGACGCCCTGCGACTGCAGAAGAATATTGAGAACCTGTAAGGCCTCACTTTGAGAGTATGAGACGGGTGAGAGGTAATCAATTGTGCCGTCGGGTACGGCCGACTCTTTGACAATCGGCATCCCGGTGACGCGGGAGAAGTAGTCAAGTACCTGATCGAAAGAAGCACCCTTAAAACTAAAGCGAATGCGATCCTCATCGGTAGCTTCCGACTGAACATCTCCATCTTGGACTGCAGCACAAATAGCTGTATGACCAGCAAACGAAGCAATGATAGCCAACAGCCAACACAACCCACTGCTCTTCCGCAACAAACCGTGCACATAATGTACGGCATCAATGCGTCTTACTTTTTTATACTTTGGGTGGTCCCGATCCATGCGACCCATCTCCATCCTGAAGCTCCCATTCTATTGTGCTGAACCAATCCTCTCCGCGTCTGATAGTTCTCGGCGATCGACCATCGTCGAACCAAGTTCCACTAAGCAGACTTTCCCATCCAAAATAAACTCTGCTACAAAACCTCTGACATCAACTAATTCCATTTCATGGAATCGATCACCGATTCTTAAGACATGTGATTTTCCAGATGCTGCATTTCTGATGTGAGCCTCAGTGAGTGGCGATTCAATGAGACCTGTCAATGACCATTTGTGATACGGGAATGGTGGTGGTGCTGGCTTTGCCAAAACAGCGACCGCCGGCACTGCTGGCGGTGATAGTCGAAACGGACTGTCTGTAAGTAAGGTTGCAAATCGACTTAGCCTGCTCTTATTCCACTGGCTCTCTACCACCTGGCGAGGCACCCGACCAGGCAAGAATAATGTGGTCAGACGTACGACAGCCTTCACTCTATTGCCATTCAGCAGAGATCGAGCCATCAATTTCTACAAAGTCAATCTCATCACGCAGGCTACCCTTAAACGAACGCTTTGCGGGAGACTGTAATGAGACATATCTCCCTGTATCACCACGAACATCTGTCACATTAGAAATCTGGCCAATGTGATTGAGACGGGCACGCAACTCATGATCAACCGTCTCAAGATCTCCACCTAATGTCCGACTCGCGTAATCACGAATGGACCGCTGGATGACTGGATCACGACTCAGTGCCTCACGGTACTTAATGATTGAAGCCTTTTCCGATTCAATGGCCGTCAAGATGTCACTTCGAGGAGATAAATAAGTACGGTCAACCACATACCAGGAAATGGCACTCGCAATAGCAATCAAGCTAATGACTGTTATTTGTCTTTTGACCTGAGCACTCTTCATGTCTCAGGCTCCAGGTTTTCTTGGTCTTTTGGCTGAGGTGATTCTCGACGCGAAGTCAGCCGATATGTAAAGGCGTGGCCAAGGCGCGACCCACTTTCAGCATCCGCACCTGATGAGCTGACACTGTAGACTTCATCGTCAACCAAGGCTTGACGATAGGCGTCAGCGGTGACTCGTTCTTGTGCCTCTCCGTCCATCACAATCGTGATTGACTGGGGCGCAATAAACTCTTGAGTCGAACGGTCATACTCAACGCCAGAGAACTCTAGTAGACCCATCCAGCGGTCAATAACCACATTTGCATCGGTAGGGGCAAGCTGATGTGTATAGAGAAGATGCCCAAGGACATCTATCTGTGCCGACTCCCAGAATTCGAGATGAGAGAGTTGGAACTGATCTCGAAAGTGTCTCGCATATTCGGTGTAGAGCGACGAACGTTGTTGGGAAAGATCATCAAGGTTGGCCTGAAGGCCACGAAGATTCATATTTACAAGCGTCCATGCAGCAGCCACAACGACTAAAAAGAGTGACGCTACCAAAGCCAATCGACGACGACGGACCGCAACTTGATCGACGGTTCTTGTTGGGTGTTCCAGATCAATGGCCCGCCCATCACATTTCTCTTGTAATAACAAACCTGCAGCTGGCCACAATTCTTGCATTTGAATAGCAGGTACTTCGATCTTTAGATTCGTGTGAGGGTCTTCGACAGGTGCGCCGACGATTGCCGCCACCTCAGTAATAATGCGGGATCGGATCGCTGCTGGCGCAAACACAACGACACGATCAACTGGGTGCCCCTCATCAATAATGCGAAAACTGGTCCATGTCCTGGTTGTCTCAGTCAACACGGCTTCAGCCATGTCATCAACGAGCTCACTTTCTATGAAATCAGCAGCTCGTGAAAACTGCAAACTCCCAGACTTCACTACACAGAACTCGATTCCAGTATTGGTGACATCAATTGTTAGTGTTCCACTGGCGTTACTGTCTTCAGACTGAGAAGCATTGGCAACGATCGCCACTGATCCGAAAGCTCGCAGTGAAATAGATCTCACTTTAAAACCCGCAGCCCGGACGGTCTGCCTGGCGAGATGGAGTGTTTCAGTGGGTACCGCGACAGCAAGCACAATGCTATTGACGCCATCTGATTCAAGAACCTGAAAGTCAATGACAACAGAAGATGCATCGAGACTGAGTTCACGCTGCATTGCTAGCAACGTCATTTGAGGCAACTCATTGAGGTCTGTTGTAGGCAGAATCAGACGCTTCACTACGACATCTTCGCGGGGAAGCGAAACGATCGCTGTCCCTCGCTTGAATCCCGCAACGCGCAATTCTTGCCCGATCCAACTGCCAATTGCATCTGCATCATTCCTCTTAAGTTCAGTTGGGAGGTGTTTTGCCCAAGAACGAGTAACCGTATAGCCACTGCCAGCGCGATGCGCCTGAAGAACTCTCATTCTCGACCGTCCGAGGTCGATGATTGTGGTATGACGTTGAGCCAGCACGGTTGATCGATCCTTGATCGCCAAAGATTGTACCGACAAGAGGTTGCCTCACGCGAGGCACCATGCTCAGGAACCATTTGATTGTGTATATCCTGGCTTAGTCAACAACGCGCCAGCGGCCAATTCGCCCATCTTCCACCTCTGCTGTAGGAGGTGTTTCATCGGTTTTCAGCCCCTTGAGTTCATCCGGACGATCCCTCGAGAAATCCACTCGTTCCATCACTTTTGGAGCCTCAAAAGCGGTAACCCCAGTATTTAAAAGCTCTTCTGAATCAAGTCCCCGATTCTGATCTGGAAGTGAAGCCGCCGGTGGTAACGGCATCTCCAAGCTCTGATCATCCTGGCTGCCCGTGGCTTCGCTCGCCTGAATGGTCAGTCTCGCAGCTGTCTGGAGCAGGCTGATATCTCGTAGGTAGGCAACACGTGGGGCGGAGTCGACGAGATCTATCACCACCTCGTAGATGCAAGGTTCTATCAACTGAGCATGTGGTTCATCACTGTTAACCTCGCCAGCAGCAAGAATAAAGCGATAGGCCAAGCCATGCGTCGTCGCCCTATTGAAGAAATCAGCCAACTGATCCTGGCGGATCGCACCTAAGACATATGGCCATAAAGGCGACAAGCGGGATGCTTCGTCAAGCTCATCCCTTCGATCGATCACTTGTTGTAACTGATCAGCCTCCAGTATCCCAAAAGCCTCTAAAACCAATGGGCTTGCATGATTAATGTCAATTCGAGCGAGACGATTTGGTGTTTTTTCGCAGGTGACCAAATCCATAATGTTGGCAAGCTCATTTGGTGGCAACTCGCTAGCCAGCATTTGGGCGAATACGCCGTCATTTTTGGGTTGTTGTCTTTGAACAACTGATTTGATGAGGGCTGTCTTTTCATTCTTAAGAAGATCGCTCAGTTCACCTTCAATCTGGCTGGACCAACCATCAGAAAGGTTGATCATTGATCCACCCTGTATTGATGTCATTGGCTCACATGCGTACACCGTGACGACATCAGCCAGGCCGCGCGGCAATGAAACTTCGAGACGGTCCAGTATGCGCTCACCCAGTCCCTGCTGCTGACCAATCGCTTGTGATGTGAAATCTAATTCACCAATTTCACCATAAAGACATTCTGGTGTCACCCCATCAACGGTTAACAGTTCGCTAATAGAACCATATGTTCCAATACTTCCACGTCGAGACACGATTGCATTTGCAATCTCTGGTTCAACCAAGCCAGTTTTCAAAAGCTGATCAGCAGTCACATGATTAATGTCTAAACAGGTTGCTTCATTTCGAAACACACTGCCATCAGGGGCCACTGGCAAGAGTCGTATGATCCCATGACGCCCCTGATCACTAAAGAGCACGTATTCATCTTCAAAGTGAAGTGAATCACCTGCGCGTATTCCTGTTCGCTGATTTTGTAGCTTCTCAGCAACAACTTCGATCCCTGACAGGAGGATTGCATGACTACGAGCCTGTTGCTCTGCAATCGATGTAGAACCGGCTTGCACCTGAGCCGTTGACACAAGCACGCTTGCCGTCCAAATTGCAAACAGCATAATGACCAATACGAGCACCAGGACGAGGCCTCGACGTTCTGTGGACTGCTGACGTAGATTGATGTTATTCATCGAAATCATCCTCGCCTGCAAGGCTTATCATTGCATCTGGAATACTAATGATGCGCCGCCGATCTGGATTCGACTCTTCAACAAGTGGGTCTTCCATAAATCCATCGGATGAATTTCCGTTTATCTCTTTCATTGCTTCTGGTACCACATACCAAATTGCCACTTCAACTGCTGCAGGCAAACGCTGTTTAGCAGCACTGTCGTATCTCGAACGCCAGCGACCTTCATCGAGATAGCGAAAACGTACCCAGCCAAGTTTGCTCGTGATCAAATTGAGATCATCACTATTAGTAGAACTGGCGGGTTCAATGAGTCTCCTGTTTCCCAGAAGCTTTTTAGAACGAGCATCAAATTGAAATTGCAATTGAGTGAGATCACTTAATCTGCTTTGTCCAACTGCTGCTCGCTCAATAGCAACTGACCGAGCTAAGACTGAAATACCTTGCTCGTCACCCACCAAACCAGGGCCAACGCGATCAATGCCGACAATCGCGCATGTCAGTTCGCGAGAAAGATTGTCTATCAGTGCTTGGGCTGCACGCTCTTGATCAAGGCGCTCATTGATGAGTGTACGATGACGTATTAAGTCCCCAAAGAAACCAAGTACTGCTGCCATCAAGACAAGACCAAGGGCCAATGCCAATAAGACTTCGATGAGGGTAAAGGCATGCCTCTTGCGTCTCATACCTCAGGCTCCAATACTTGAGAAGCCAACTCAATCTTGTTCCAATCAGAGTGCACAAGCTGGCGGATTGTCACCGGTATAAATGAGTCAACGGATGCACTTTGACTCTCATCCTGACGAACTGTTATCACAACGAGGCTAAAATCTGAAATGGCTGATGGCTGGACCGAAGTTTCAACAATCCAAGGCGCTATGATCTCAACACCACCTTGTAACTCGCGAAGCGACACGAGACCACTACTGAATTCCGCCAATCTAGATTGAGCAAGATCGATCGCCTTCAGACGCTCGCTTGAGTCAGTAACGCGGCCCATAGCAGTTCTCATGGAACGCATAATCAGCCCTGCTGCACTCACAAAGAGTGCAATAGCAATTAACAGTTCAAGAAGAGCGGCGCCTCGCAATGAGCGTGAGGTATAAGGGAATCGTTTGGTGAAGACACTCATGGATAAACTGTCTCATCGCTCACCCCGGAGACATTGGTCCTCTGGGCTTGCGGCAAGTCATTGCGATCGAATGTATCGGCACTAGCCAACTCGGGCGATTGGTCTGAGTGATCCTCAAACTCAAGCTCGCCAGCCGACAACGTCTGTCCGTCATCCACCCGAGTCCAGCGAACATGACCAGTCAGTGGCTCGACGGAAAGTGCTGCTCGGCGCCCCTGTTGATCTTCCAAATACGTCTCTGCAAAATTCGCACAACCACCAGATGGTAGAAACGTGACCAATGACCAAGTCGTGCCGGCCTGAGACGTTACGATTTCTTGTGGATCAAAGGACATATCATCGATCAGAATATTCGCCAGTTCATTGCCCTGAGACTGTGTCAACCTCACACTCGCATCGAGTTGATGGCGCGACCAACGTTTTTGCTCCAGAAGATGATCTTCTGCACCTTGATCTTCTTGATCCGTCAAAAGAAATACACGAGCCAGAATACTATTGGTATCAGTTTCATAAACGACCTCGATCATCGTCGAAGTTCGTCTCGCGTGTAATCGCGCTGATGCCAGCTGCTCACGAACAAGATCGAGCGAAGATTCAAATCGCTGTTGATGTAGGAGAGTGGTTGAAGAAAGTACACCTATTGAAGCCACGATGAGCAACAGCCCAAGCGCGAGCAGCACTTCGATGAGTGAGATACCTCGATGAGAGCATAGATCTCTGCTAAGCAGTTTATGTCTATTAGCTCTCGGTCGGTGCGTCGGGAATCGTGAACTCCATAGCTTCGTCAATCTCACCCTCGCTGTTCATAGCGCGTACATGATTATGAATATCATCATCAGTGTCGATCTCTTTGTCAGGTCCAACTGAGACAATGTCATAGAATGCCTCACCGCGGATTTCTCCATCACCAGGGGCTCGATACACCCAAGCACTGCCCCAATCATCTGAAGGCATGCTGTCTCTGAGATATGGACCTCTCCAACGATTCGTTTCATCTTCCTCTTCAAGCACTTCGCTATCCCACAAAACGGTCAGGCCCTCTTCAGAGGTTGGTAAGCGCCCCATATCATTTTCAAACATCTCTAAGGCGGCTTCGAATCGGTCAATGTGGGCAAGCGTGACGTCGTTACTAGCTTGTTTGCGCACTCCCGAATAGTTCAGTGCCACAATTCCACCAAGAAGTAGCAAAATAGTAATGACAATGAGCAGTTCTATTAATGAAAAGCCACGCCTTATCGAGTTCTGAGATATGCCTGATTCCATACGTTTCACGAGTTTTCTCCAGTGCCTTGCATGTCGAATTGATGCTATCAAGCTCTCTCCTAAACATGCTTTTCTTGACTTGTTGCCTCCGCCACCATTCCTGACGTCCGGTGAGAGTGGCCCTGGTTGATTACAAGGCCGAGTTCATTCTCATCATCGGCACGACCAGGGCTATAAATATGAAAAGCACGACGCCTGCCATGCATAAGAGTAAAAGAGGCTCCGTAAGCCTGATCATAAGGGCCATTTCACGGTCAATTCGACGTTCGATGGTCTCCGCTGAGGTCAAGAGGACGCTCGGAAGGTTATTTGCCGATTCCCCTACACCGATCATTTCTACGACATCATCTTCAAAGAAACCCGAAGCCGAAAGTGGTTGAGCCAAAGAGCCACCATCTTGAACCGCATCGCTGGCCTCTTCAACAGCTTGCGCCAACACTCGATTCCCTACCGCATCACGCGATATTTTGAGCGAGGTCAACATCGGAATACTGTTATCCAAGAGTGTGCCCAACATACGGCAAAACCGAGCGGTACATGAGTTGCGCACCAACTTGCCCCATAAGGGCACTCTTAATTGTGTTGTGGAGAGCCAATCGCGCACCGCCTGCAGACGCAGGAACCAAAGACTCCCTGCCATGAGCCCCACGAACATTAGGAGTACGAGCCCCCAGTAGTTCGAAAGAAAGTCACTGGTGCCCAGCAGAATCTGCGTTGGAAGGGGCAACTCGATATCGGTATAAAGATCCCTAAATTGCGGAACGAAAAATAGGAGCGCTGCGACGACAACGCCAAGCCCAACCAGTAGCAAGATCACTGGATAAATCAGGCTGCCTATTAACTTTGCTCGAAGCTCAGCTTGACGTTCAAGAAATGCTGCTAAGCGTGACAAGACTTGATCAAGAAATCCGCCGTGTTCACCAGCTCGCACCATCGCCACTTGAATATCTGGAAAGACGGCGGGATAGGAAGCCATCGCATCAGCCAAGCGCGACCCTTGGGCCACTGAGTCACGCACTTTACCCATCACCGTAGCAAGTCGTGGGTTGGCTCGCCGCTGGGAGAGTATCGAAAGACTTCTTAACAAAGGAACGCCAGCTCTGATCAAATCAGAGAGTTGGCGGTAAGTTGTTGCGAGTTGATTGACACTAATCCGCCGCTGGAAAAGTGGTTCATCACGGAGTGGATGGACCTGAACGGGCGCCAGGTGTCGAGACTGCAATTCAGACAACACCGCTTCAAGGGATTGGCCAGAAAGCCTACCCTCGACGGCGTGACCGTCCTGGTCCCGGGCGATGTATCCGTACGTCGCCATGCGGAGTCAATTGTAAGCCAAGAAATCGTCCCTGTGTCACTCGAAATACAACTTGAACATGTCTTGAATGATCTCTGGATCGGCTGGACACCCAGTTAGTTTTCCTCGTTAGCCCTCAATTTGGCAAGAACACTGAGATCCTCGAGCGTGGTGACGTCTTGATTGGACTCCTTCCCCGCAGCGACATCTCGCAACAAACGACGCATAATCTTGCCCGAACGCGTCTTTGGCAACACATCTGTGAAGTGAATATCGTCAGGCTTGGCAATGGGGCCAATCTCGTTGGCGACATGGTTTCGCAGACTCGCCACGAGCTCCTTTCCGGGCTGAAATCTGGGATCTAAGGTGCAAAAGGCGGCAATACCCGTGCCCTTGATCTCACAAGGCATGCCCACCACTGCGGCTTCAACAACCGCTTCATGGCTGACAAGTGCAGATTCGACCTCCATGGTGCCTAACCGATGACCGGATACGTTGATCACATCATCAACACGGCCCATGATCCAAAAGTAGCCACGCTCGTCACAGCGAGCGCTATCACCAGCAAAGTAGGCACCTGGGACTCGGGAAAAGTAGGTGTCTGTAAAGCGCTCTCGATCACCATAAATGCCACGTAGCATCGATGGCCACGGCTTTGTGACAACCAGAAGCCCGCCCGTATTAGCGGGTTGTTCTTCACCTTGCTCATTCACAACGGCGGCATCAATGCCAAAAAATGGCAACGTACATGAACCAGGCACTGTGGGCGTCGCCGCTGGCAGCGGCGTAATCATGTGTCCACCAGTTTCCGTCTGCCACCATGTGTCGACAATTGGGCAACGCTCTTGACCAATCACATTGCGGTACCACATCCATGTCTCTGGATTAATTGGCTCACCAACTGTTCCTAGCAATCGAAGACTCGAAAGATCATGGTTCTTGGGGTGTTCATCACCCCACTTCATGAAAGATCGAATTGCCGTTGGCGCTGTATAGAACTGTGTCACTTTATGACGCTCAACAATATCCCAGAACCGATCAGGCTCGGGATAGTTTGGTGCACCTTCATACATTAACGTTGGCACGCGATTGGGAAGCAGCCCATAAACAATGTAGCTATGACCAGTAATCCAACCAATATCTGCCGTACACCAATAAAGTTGGTCATTGTCTGGGCGCAGATTGAAGACATACTTACTAGTCAAATAACTGTAAACCATATAGCCGCCCGTGCTATGCACGATGCCTTTGGGCTTACCTGTAGAACCTGATGTGTACAACAAAAAGAGCATGTCCTCAGCATCCATCTGTTCACATGGACAATCTTCGGATACATCCTGTTGGGCCTCATGCCACCAGACATCTCGATCTTTATCAAATCCACACTCATTTTTACAGTGCTTGAGAACGACCACTGTTTTAATTTGATCCGTAAGCTTACACGCAGAATCAACGTGGTCCTTCAGTTCAATCACTTTACCTCGCCGCCATGCGCCATCACATGTGATGACCACAGAACTCTTCGCATCATCTACACGATCTGCAATGGCCTTCGATGAAAAACCGCCGAAGACAATAGAATGCGGAGCACCGATACGAGCACATGCGAGCATCGCTATCGAAAGTTCTGGAACCATTCCCATATAGATTGTGACAATATCGCCTCGTTTGACGCCAAGCTTTTTTAGCATGTTGGCGCAGCGACAAACTTCTGAATGCAGTTGTTTGTAGGTTAAACGGCGGATTTCCGGACCAGCGCCATCAACTGGCTCGCCTTCCCAGATCAGGGCAATGTCATCGCCGTGACCATTATTAATCTGCCGGTCAAGACAATTGTGCGATACATTCGTCTTGCCACCGACAAACCACTCGGCGTCAGGCAAATTCCAGTTCAGCACCTTGTCCCACGGCTTAAACCAATCAAGCTCTTGAGCTATCTCTGACCAAAACCCTTCAGGGTCTGTTATCGATCGTTCATGGAGCGAACGATACTCATCGATGGATTTTATGTAAGCGCCACTGAGGCGTGCATCAATATCTGTTGGCGGATCAAATACGCGTTCTTCAACAAGCGTTGAGTGCAGATTACCAGAGTTGTCTACTATTTCAGCCATAACGGATTCTCCAGAATTCTAAACATGAGAACTACTGTACTCGACGAAGACACAACCTGAAAGATGGCTTGTCTATCTGCCTCTTTTCGTTCTTTTTCGACGGCTCTTATTCTTGCCGCTTTTCTTTTTCTTTGTCGCTGTCTCCCCACGATCATATCTTGCTTCCCCATCTGGCAAACTCACAACCCGAAGCGACATCGTCCGAGATGCAGGATCAACACGTTCAATCTGAACTTTCAATTGATCGCCTCTGACAAGACATCGACTTGAGCGACCACCGACAATGCGCATGCCCTTACCAACACTGCGCCAAAACTCTTTTCTGCCATCACCACCTGGTATCTCTGTTAGGCTCGCCATTCCCTCAACCAGGAAATCATCGAGAGAGATGTAAACAGCACCCCGACCAAAGCCTGTGATAATGCCCTCAAACTCATCACCAAGATGTTCTCTCGCCAGAAAGTCGAGCACAAGAAATTGGCGAAGTTGCCGCTCAGCAGCTTCTGCTTCTACTTCGCTTTCTGAACATCGACGACCGAACGCGACCAGCTCTGCTTCATTCAAGACACGTTTGTCTTGTCGTAGTCGAGAAGCAAAGGATCTCTCATCACGTTTCTTTGGTGGCTTTGTGCCATTTTCAGTAGCATCAAGATAAGCCGTCATGGCTCGATGAAGTAGCAAGTCAGGATATCTTCGAATCGGACTTGTAAAGTGACTGTAATGTCCGGAAGCCAGTGCATAATGCCCAATGATTGCCGGCGAATAGGTGGCCTTCGTCAGTGTACGTAGAACTGAAATGTGAATCGCTCGTGCTGCCGGTGTGCCAGCGGTGGCTTTTAGAAGACGCTGAAGATCTTTCCGACCAGGCTCTTCGGGCATGCGTAGGCCAATCATGCGAGCAATCTCCTGGAGTTCGCTCATATCTCCGCCACTTGGATCTGGGTGAATTCGACGCATCACCGGAATTCCAAGTTCGTAGAAAGTACGAGAGAGAGCCTCATTTGCCTCAACCATAAACATCTCAATGATCGTGTGTGTGAAGGCCCCGTCCTCTGGATGGACTCCTTCGACTCGACCATCATCGTCAAAAACGAGATCTACTTCCGGCAGGTCAAGCACAATCATTCCGTCGCGTAGTCGGCGCTTTCTAATGATCTTTGCAAGTGTATTGGCACCTCTGAGGGCATCGATCAACTCGCTTTCATATTCTGAGTTGACGTTTGTGTTTTTTATCGCTTCTTCAATGTCTCCATCGATAAGCGACTGTGCCTCTAGATAAGTTAATCTTTTGCGAGATCGAATGACTGATGCACTAACTCGTTGCCCAACAACATGGCCTTTTTCATTGAGCTTTATAAAGACCGATCTGGTCAGCCGATCTGTGTCGGCTTGCAATGAACATATTCCATTCGAAAGTACTTCTGGCAACATTGGTATAACGTGACGGGGCAGATAGACACTATTGCCACGCTGAGCGGCTTCTTGATCAAGCGATGAACCAGCTGCTACAAATTCTGAAACATCCGCAATATGAACCCCAAGCTCCCAGGTGCTCTCATCTGGATTATGAACGATCGA
>CALCOW010000015.1 GCA_937899935.1 uncultured Phycisphaerae bacterium | reverse complement strand
CGTACGCCGCCCACGATCGAGCGGCTTGCCCACGGCCACCATAGACCACTAAATCATGGGGTTTCTCTGCGACCTCTGGATCGAGATTGTTCATCAACATGCGCATCGCGGCTTCAGCCTGCCATGTCTTGCAAGTACGCTTGGAACCTCGAGGAGCACGTATCGTTCGGACTTCTGTCTGCGTCATTGGCCTTCTTACTCTGTTGGGTGATGTTGCTTACCACAAAACAAAAAACATCCGTGCGGCGATCCTACATCCTAGTCGCAGTGATCAAGGGTTTCTGCATAAAGTCCCTGACCAAACTGGCGAAGTCCACCGACCTCAATAAGTTTGCTTACCGCTTCAATATCTGGGGCAGGGCTTCTGTCGGCATGCAAAGGCTCAACCGCCGCACGCAATACGTCGTGACCGATCTCCACTTGATGGCCACTGCGCAATGGTCGCTGGTGCTCAAGACCTTCCGCCATCGCCATTAGTTCAATAGCGATGACATGACGAGAAAGATCAATTGCTTGTCGAACTTGGTGTGCCGACGTGGCGCCCATTGAGTTGTAATCCTCAATACCAGCGGAGGTCGGCACATTGCCAACACTCGCAGGAGACGCCAGACACTGCAGTTCATTGCAGCATGCAGCGGCCGTGTACTGAGCGATCATCAATCCACTATGCAGACCAGGATCAGAGGCAAGAAAGGGGGTCACAGGATTTTGATCATCACGGCCTGATAAGAGCCAATTCACTCTTCGCTCACTAATGCCCGCCATATGACAGATAGCGATGGAGAGGGTGTCCAGCGCCATGGCCAGGGGCATTCCATGAAAGTTCCCACCAGCCAAAAAGGCGGCGCCGACTTTTGTCGAATCAGGAAAGACAAGCGGATTATCTGTCACGGCGCCAAGCTCAGCACAAATAACACGGCGCACGTACTGAACAGCGTCAACAACCGCACCCAGTACTTGCGGGGTCGCCCGAAGACTATAAGGATCCTGGACACGAGGATCATCCTGCCGATGGTCATGAATGATTTCCGAACCCTTTAGCAAGGCACGCATGGCTGATGCAACGCGGCGCTGTCCCGACTGACAACGAACGGCATGCAGTCGATCATCTAGGAATTCATCAGTGGCTCGACAGGCATCGATACCCATCGCTGACGCAAGTAAGGCGGCGGATAAAATGTTCTCAAGATCGACCAGAGACAAGGCGCCAATCGCCGCCATCAAGTGCGTGCCATTAATCAGCGCCAGCCCGACTTTAGCCCCCAAAGGCATAGGCGAAAGGCCTTGTTCTTCTAAAGCAGCGCCACCATCCATGCGGCGGCCATCGACCCATGCTTCACCTTCACCGATTAACACCAGTCCTAAGTGTGCTAAAGGTGCGAGGTCACCAGAGGCGCCAACCGATCCACGCGACGGTATGACGGGTGTGATACCTTTGTTCAGCAGCGATAGAATTTGCTCAATGACTGCGCAAGAAACTCCGGAGTGCCCGCGAGACAGACTCGCCGCCAAAAGCAACATCATGGCACGCACGACATCTTCACTAAGAGGTTCGCCGACACCTGCTGCATGAGAGCGCAGGATATTCAACTGCAGTGAAGTAATGTCTGATGGGGCGATGAGCGATCTAGAAAGCGATCCAAAGCCGGTATTAATGCCATAGACAGGACAAGAATCATCTTGGCCAACCGCGTCCACCGCTTGGTGTGCTCGGGCGATGACATCTTTCTGACTGTCCGAAAGACACACCTGCCGCCCACCGCGCGCGACCTCTGCCACATCATCAAGCTGCAGGGGACTTCCGGTTAACTCCAGATGGTCGTGGGTCAGGGGCATCGCCCGTAGATCATAACCGCGCTGCCCCAGAGACCTAAAGCGCAAGTCTGGCCCGGGTTTCCTATAGTTGGCCACAGCCTCACCATGACAGCTCTACCTCGCCAACTCCTTTTTATCGCAGCACTGGTGGCCACCGCCCTTATTTGCCTGGCCGTAGCCCCCTTTATGCGGCAGGTTTCGGGCGCTCTAGGACCAACGGTCATTACCTCACAATCCCCGCTTTTGGCCGTGATTGTGATGCTCATTGCTCTGTTCCTTGCGACTGGCATTGGGATGCTGGTTGGAAGGACATCAAACGCGTCGGTCGGGATGTTTGTGGTTGGCTTTGGCCTCGCGGTGCTCAGCCTCAATCTGGCACCTCTCCAGGAAATCGCCTTTCACGGCAAGTTGCCACCAGTGGTCTTTTCCTTGGCGGTCTGGAGTGGCCTGATCCTGCTGATGAGTATTCTTATGTTTCGTGTGTGTGGGCCTATCCCTCAGATCAGGGTGCTACCTGGTGAACCGGTGCCCGATCCACTACGAAGCCAATCAGCACTCCAAAGCTGCGCCTGCGGGCTGATTGTGCTCCCAATTGTCTGGATCATCGCGCGAACCCCAGCAGACGGACAGACCTTGGCAGCCGTGACGATCGGTGGCACGCTGGTGGGCTTGGCTGGTCGCTTGGTGGCACCGAGTGTCCAGCCAGTACTTCTTTTTGCCAGCCCTTGCGCAGCGGGGTTCCTCGGCGCCTTATGGGGGTGGTTCGAGGCAGGAACCGCGACCCAGTTAGCCAACAACTATGTGCTGCGAGAACTCTTGCCCTTGAGCTATCCAATGCCCCTGGACTATGTCGCGGGCTCCCTGATGGGGGTCAGCATTGGAATTGGCTGGAGCCAATCCTTTCTCGAAGACGAATCCCAACAATCGACATGATGAAAAAGCTATTGTCACCAGGCCGGGGCGATCGTACGATCCGAACCCTCTGAGCGTTCTGCTCGTCCTAGCCTTTTTTAGATATGAGGAATGGAGTAATCAGTGGCACGTCTGCATGAACACCAAGGAAAGAGCCTGCTCAGCCAGGGCGGCATTGAAACCCCACGCGGGCACGTGGCCACGAGCCCACAGGAGGCCCGGGAGGCTTATGAAAAAATACACGCTGAGACCGGCCAAGGCGTGGTGCTCAAAGCCCAGGCCTGGGTGACCGGCCGAAAGGCCAAAGGAGGCATCCTCTTTGCCCAATCAGCAGAAGAAGCCCAGGCGGCCGCCGAGAAACTTTTCACGCTGGCCTTTGGCAACTTTCCCGTCCAAGAGGTGCTGGTTGAAGAGATGATCGATATCGATCAAGAGCTCTTTGTGTCGCTGACAATTGATGACTCATCACGAGCGCCATTACTTCTCATTGATTTGCATGGTGGCTCAGGTATTGAAGAGCGTGCTGATGAGGTCGCAAGACTGCACATTGATGTTGAGACAGGTGTTTGTCGCCAAGAGGTAGAACAACTGCTTGCCGATTCAGACATACCCCAAGAAACCCATGCCGCAATCGTGTCTGCGATCGTCAACGCAGTCAACATGGCCTGCAAGATTGAAGCACGCTCGCTCGAAATCAATCCACTGGTGACCACGAAGGATGGGCGTGTGATGGCCGCCGACTGTCGGGTCACCGTTGATGATTATGCGGTCTTTCGACACGATGAACTTGGGATTGCCATTGCACGCGAACTTGATCACCCCGCAACAAAGCTAGAACAAATTGCGTATCGCATTGAACAAGATGATCATCGCGGCACTTTTTACTTTGCCCAGTTACCGACTGATGGACACGAAGACACCAATGGGCTCATTGGGTTCCATGGCGCCGGCGGTGGCGGATCAATGATGTCAATGGACGCTGTATCCAGCCTTGGCTTTACGCTGGCAAACTTCACTGATACTTCCGGTAATCCTTCGGCCGCAAAGGTGTATCGCGCTGCACGAGTCATCCTCAGCCAACCGGGTCTCATTGGTTATTTTGGATCAGGCAGTGGCGTTGCTAGCCAAGAACAGTTTCACTCAGCGTATGGACTGGCCAAAGCATTCAAAGAAATGAATGTTTCAATACCCGTGGTCATTCGTCTTGGAGGCAATGCGGAGGATCGGGCTGTTGAGATTCTCGAGTCTGCCTGCGCCACCCTTCCTGGAACCGTGGAAGGGTATCGAAAGGACGACACTCCCGCCTTCTGTGCCCAACGATTCGCAACACTTATTAGCACCTGCGACCGAGAGGTTACATCAGACACACTCACACGATCAGTACCAGACTTTGTTGGAAGCAAAGCAGCAATGCACTTTGCAATCGGCGGTGGATCTGTCTGGATTGACCAAAAAGCAATCACCGACACCGCAACGCAAGTCATCAACCAGTTTGGAGATGGACTGCTATCAGTTTCAGACCAAGGTGTCAGCCTTGCCGTTGAGCTTGATGAAGCAGCTGGAAAAGATTCTGAGTTCATCGGACTCGAGATCGAACTCGAAAGAGCAGGGTGTCCAGTCCTTTTCGTAGACCTCGCCATTGAAGGCATTGATACGGAGGCAACAGCAATCTAATGGCGATCATTATTGACCAAGATAAGAAGGTATGTGTTCAGGGAATTACAGGCCGCGAGGGCCGAGCTCGAACACGTCTCATGAAATCATTTGGCACCAATGTTGTCGGCGGTTGCACGCCAGGCAAGGGTGGACAAGAAGTCGAAGGCCTGCCAGTTTTCGATACTGTCAAAGAGCTTGTTGATCAGGTCGGCATTGTTGATGTCTCTGTCATCTTTGTACCTGCACGCCTCGTTAAAGCAGCCGCGATCGAAGCAATGGAAGGTGGCATCAAGCGCATCATGCTAGTGCCCGACCGTGTGCCCGTATGGGATGCTATGGCGATTGCAAAACATGCAAAGAGTTGCGGCGCCGATTTCATCGGGCCAAACACCTTAGGCGTCATCAGCCCCGGCCGCGGGGTTCTTGGCATGATTGGCGGCCGCGCCGAGTCAGCTCGACAGTGGTTCAATGAGCCGATACCAGGAAAGACTGTTGGCGTCATTTCCCGAAGTGGCGGCATGTCATCATCATGTGGGTATTACTTGAGTCGAGTTGGTCTCGGCATTAGTACCATTTGCCATGTGGGAGGGGACTCTGTCTTAGGGCTCCGTATTCCTGATGTGGCGCTCATGTTCCAAGCCGATCCTGAAACGGATGCCATCGTGATCTTCGGTGAAATTGGAGGATCACAAGAAGAGCAACTCGCAGAACTCATGGAATCAGGACAAGTCACCAAACCAGTCATTGCCTACATCGGCGGCAAGGCCGCACGCGAGGGAACTCGGTTCAGTCATGCTGGTGCCATCATCGAAGGCAATCGTGGCACGCATGCCGGAAAAGTCGCAGCCCTTCAGGCAGCCGGGGCAACGGTGGTTGATGGCTTTGGCGATTTACCTGCGGGCGCCTTAGCGGCTCTTGGAGTTCCAGCTTCTTCTTGACTCTCTTCACGAAAAGGTGCGACCAATGGCAGATACATGGCCAACAGCAATAACTGAAATTAAGCCCAACGCGGTTCGGGTCAGGGGCTATGACATTGCAGAGCTCATGGGACGGGTGACTTTCGGGCAGGCCGTCTACCTGGTGCTCCGGGGTGAGCTGCCCAGCGATGCCATCGGCCGACTGATGGATGCCATCTTGGTGTCCAGCATTGACCATGGGGTGACACCGCCCTCGGTCCAGTCCGCTCGCCAGGTAGCCTCTACAGGCGCTACTGTTTCTGCATCGGTCGCAGCCGGAATCATGAGCGTCAATCAGTTCCATGGTGGGGCGATCACCAACTGCGCGCTGCAATTAGGTCAAATTATTGAGCGCGCTGCCGATGATGGCGATTTATTGCTGGCTGCAAGCGCTTTTCTGGAAGAACTCAAGGCACAGGGAAAGCGAATGAGTGGCTTTGGACACCGCGTGCACAGCAATGACCCTCGCACCAGCCGATTATTTGAACTAGCTGTTGAAGCAGGGGTCTCCGGAAAACATATGGCCGCAGCCCAAGCTGTGACTGAAGTCTTTGCCCAATCAGGCAAAACCTTGCCCATGAACGTTGACGGTGCAATCGCCGCTGTCACCGCTGATATGGGGTTTGCGCCAGAGATCATGAATGGGCTGTTCATGATTGCCAGGACACCCGGCCTCCTCGCCCATGTCGCCGAAGAACAACAACGTATGCGTCCCATGCGACGAATTGATCCGAAGGCTCATTCCTATGATGGTCCCAGTGCCCGATCACTGTGAGTACGATGGCCGACCGACCACCAATTCCAACGTTGCAAACCGAGCGTTTGATATTGCGCCCATTTAGCCTCGAAGATGCTCCTGAGGTCCAGCGACTTGCTGGTGATGCAAAGGTCGCTGCCACGACCCTTGTCATTCCTCATCCTTACCCCGATGGACTCGCTGAACAGTGGATTGCCAGCCATGCCCAGGGGCCCAGCTTAACCCTTGCCATGGAAGAGCGCCAGAGCAGCGATTTTCTTGGTGCGATTGGCTTGGAACCAAAAAATCAACAGCATCGCATGGAGCTTGGCTACTGGATGCGTGTGGATCGATGGGGCGAGGGCTTCACGACCGAAGCAGCCAACGCACTGCTTGATTGGACCTTCAGTCTGGATTGGATCGATCGGATTGAGGCTTACTGCATGACAAGCAATCCAGGATCAGAGCGGGTCATGGAAAAAGCTGGCATGGTCAAGGAGGGGACCTTGCGGAACTACATGTCCAAGAACGGTACACTACACGATGTTGTCACGTACGCCGTACTTCGCAGTGACAGAAGATTAAACACCTCTAAAGCGACTGAGAACAAACCACTATGACATCAGTGACCACTGAAACAATGAAATACAACACGAAACAAATTGCTGAACTCTTCCCAAACTTAATGGATATCCAAGACGACTCACTGAGAGATCGCGTCGCCGCCGTATGGAATGAGGCAATCACGACAGGGTGCGGAGGCGGCGGATGGACCTTCGATGAACTCAGAGCGGTTCAATTCACACTGCTGGCGGGTGACATCGATATGACTTTTATTGATCACCTTAACTCATGCGTGCGACAATGCATCGCCATCGCAGATGTGCTGGAGAGCGCTTTCAGCTGTGACATTCCGATTAACCGCGATCACCTGATTGCAGGCGCTCTTTTAGCCGATTGCGGCAAGCCGCTTGAGTTTGACCGTGATAAGCAAGGCAACATTATCAAGGGACACTTTGGCCAAATGCTACGCCATCCTTTTTCGGGTGTGGCCATGTGCTACAAGCATGGCATTCCTGCCGAAGTCATGCACATGGTCGCGACGCATAGCCATGAAGGTGATAAGGTCGACCGCACGATTGAGTCAATTATCTTTCATCATGCTGACTTCGTTGACTTTGATATTGCAAAGTATCTGGGGAAGAAAGCTGCGGCGTCTTGATAATCTGGATCAGCGTTGCAATAGCAGCCGGGCTACTGGTTCTGGGTACTCTCTTTCGAATGCTCGCTGGCAGTGGTCGTCAGCCGCTTAATGAAGCGGCGTTTCTTCGTGATGCCCCGAAGATAGTTTGGTTGCCATTACCAGGTCGGCACGAGTCCTTTGCCAGCGAAGTGGTCGTGATATTGGCCTTTGTCACATTCGCTATATCACTGGTAATAAGTACTTCTGCCACGAATTTACTGAGACTCATCACGGTGACCTGGATCTTCTTCGCAGTCTTTGTCGCCGCAGCGCTGTTTGTTCTTGGTATCTGTCTTTTTAAACAATACCTCATCCGTCGCTATTGGCGAAAATACCTCGCCGAAACGTATGCTGGACCACTGCTGCGGGTCATCCAGAATGCAAAGCTGCCACAATGGATGTGGTGTTCTGTCGCGCGAGCGGAGGCGGTTACCAAGAAGCTTCGTAGCGGTTTCGCAGAGCAAGGCATTCAGACACCTATCGTCATTGCCGATATCGCATTTCATCGAGCGCTTGCCAACACGCCTTCACTGCCTGGACTTCCGGAGCCAGAGCCAGTGGTCAACAGTTCCAGACGCACGATTTCCAATGTCGTAACGTCACTCATTCTCGCGGCCGTCACGATCAGTATTGCTTTCATTGGTGGCGGAATCATTTGTGCCTTGATTGGGCTCCTGTTCTTAGCCTCTGGATTAGCGCCCTTGCCTCCGGTGCGTCGTTTTATTCGGCAGTTCCGAAGAGAATCCAAAGGTCTTGTTGCAGGGCCAGGTTTTGCAGTGAACTCGAAGGGAGCCGTATGGACGATCGAGAACTCAATTGCCTTTATACGCGCTGCACAGATTAAGCCAAAGGCCTTTGCCTCGATTCACCTGCAACTCATGGGCCCAATGGGATCCAAACATATGAGCTTCGGATCAACTGCAGATCCTGATTTTTTATGCTTCTGGCAGCGATGGACCCACCCCCAACCTCGTCTGGAACTGGCAGCCTCTGTCGCTGGCGATATGCTGCCTTCATGACCAGCGGTACCACATCTCGACAAAGACGAATTCGCAGAATTTCACTCGTAGTGGCGATTCTGCAAATCGCCTCCGGGGTCGCCGGGGTCGTTGCCTCGACCACCATGAAGAACATCACTGAAGAGGTCAATAGCACGGTGGCAAGAGTCGGTACGTTGCTCAACCAAGGCATTGAGACACTCACGCAAGACGAGATGTCAATTCCAGGTCGAATCAATCAAGCCCAAGGTGCGAAGCGGGTCTTGGCAACACTGCCACCGCCGACAACAGTTCTCTTTGTTTATTGCGTCGTGACGTTGCTGGGGCTAATTTTACTAACGGGCGTCATTTTGATGAAACGTGGCAGCAAGAACGGCACACTGATTATGCATGGCTGGGCCGTCTTGGTCCTGTTGTGGACGCTGGTCCCGTTTACCGGCCACTATGAATCGCTGGCTGTATTACGTTTTTTCTTTGTTGAGGTGCACTTCGCCCTCGGTATTGTCTGCACCATTGGCGCTTTATTCGTTCAGTTATTCTGGCCAATTTGGTTATTGTGCCTTCTTCGTCCAAGTCAAAAACCATGAACTTTCTTCTTTGTTGCCCGTAACTTCTCATCATGACTAAAAACAACACCGCCCAAACACTGATTGAAAAAATTGTTCAACAGCACGTGTTGGACTATCCAGACATCGTGCATGCCGGTGACTTTGTACGCATTGCACCGAAGCACATTATGACCCATGACAACACCTCTGGTGTCATGATTAAGTTTGATTCAATCGGCGTAACGAATGTCTTCAATCCACGGCAACCGGTTTTTGCAATTGATCATGACATCCAAAATATAACGCCGGAAAATCTTGGCAAATATGCCAAGATTGAGAAGTTTGCTCGAGGTCATGACATTGACTTCTATCCCGCCGGCACGGGCATCAGCCATCAAGTCATGGTTGAAGAAGGATATGTAACCCCCGGCAGCATGGTGGTTGGCTCCGACTCTCACTCAAACCTCTATGGTGGGGTGGCAGCACTTGGAACCCCGGTGGTTCGAACTGATGCGGCGGCGCTCTGGGCAACAGGAGAGACTTGGTGGCAGGTGCCACAAATGGCGAAAGTCACACTGACTGGCGCACTTCAACCCGGAGTGGTCGGGAAGGACATCATCATTGCGCTGTGTGGCTTGTTCAACAACGACGAAGTGTTGAACATGGCGGTTGAGTTTACCGGCAGTGGGCTTGCACCATTATCAATGGACCAAAGATTATCGATTGCAAACATGACCACCGAGTGGGGGGCTTTGGCCGGGATCCTTCCTTTTGATGACGTGCTCCGCCAATCCCTTTACAAACGAGCTGAATATCTTGCTCGTCGCGCTGGAAAAAAGACTCCGAGATTCACACGCGATGACGTCGATCAGTGGTGGGATGCACGACTGACAAGTGATCCCGATGCGTACTATGCGGCAGAGCTCGAACTTGATCTCTCAACCGTCATTCCACATGTCTCTGGACCTGATCACGTCAAAGTCATGCGCGCCCTACCCGAGATTGAGCAAGAGCAAGTGAAGATTAATAAGGCCTATCTGTTGAGCTGCGTCAATGCGCGACTCGAAGATCTTCAAGAGGCCGCTTCCATCGTGGCTGGCAAGCAAGTTGACAAAGATGTCGAGTTCTATGTGGCTGCCGCATCGAAGAACGTGCAAGAGTCTGCTGAGGAAAGTGGTCACTGGCAGCAGCTTCTTGATGCAGGGGCCATTCCACTGCCACCTGGTTGTGGTACGTGTATTGGACTCGGAGCGGGCACGCTTGAAGCGGGCGAAGTAGGAATCAGCGCCACGAACAGAAATTTTAAGGGGCGCATGGGAAGCCGGGATGCTCAAGCGTACTTGGCCAGTCCGGCCGTCGTGGCCGCATCTGCCTTAGCTGGATATATCCGCGCCCCTCGAAGCTATATTGACCAAAAGGCCAAAACACAAAAGCACTTTAATGGTGCCCGGGCTGCCGGAGGCGGGGGCACCAAGATGGCCGAAGGTTTCCCCACGAAAATGAATGGCCGTGTGCTCTGGCTTGATATTGACAATCTCAATACAGACGGCATCTATTCGGGCAAGCTCACCTACCGCGATGATGTCTCAGAGGAGGAAATGGCAGCGGCCGCCATGGCCAACTACGACCCCCAATTCGCGGACCTGGTGAAACCTGGAGATATCATCGTTGCAGGCCGGAATTTTGGGACGGGTTCCTCACGTGAGCAAGCGGTCATTAGTCTGCAAGTCAATGGAATCCAGTGCGTCATCGCATCTTCTTTCAGCCAAACCTACAAAAGAAACGCCATCAACAATGGCTTTGTGGTGTTGGACTGCCCGGAATTAACCGAGTGGTTTCGCGGCCAGAACGGCGTTAAGAAAGCCTTAACCGTGATTGGGCCAGAAATTACAATCGACTTTGCCCAGGCAACGATCCACATCGAGAATCAGACGTATCAGTTCACACCGCTCGGTGCTGTTCCTCAGGAAGTCATCGCGGCTGGGGGGGCCGAGGCACTGGTCCGCAAGAAACTGACCCAGCCCTAGACTGCACGATGCGGCCTTGTTGGTGTTCAGCGTCATTTGTGTGCCCTGTGAAGCCCACTAACTGACGGTGCCAGGTTATATTCATCGCTTACTCATGAGCCCTCGTGTTTGGGGGGCCAACTCAATTAGGAAAGAGACCCATGTCAAAGTACAAGATTGCGTGGATGCCTGGTGATGGCGTCGGTATTGAAGTAATGGATGCAACCAAACTCGTGCTGGATGCGATGAAATTCGATGCCAGCTATCACCCCGCGGACATTGGCTGGGAATATTGGGTCAATGAAGGCAATCCTCTACCTGATCGCACTATCGAAGTACTCAAGAACACCGACTGTGGTTTGTTCGGTGCGATCACGAGTAAGCCACGTGAAGAAGCCCAAGCTGAACTGATCCCGGAGCTTAAGGACAAAGGACTGGTCTACTTCAGCCCGATCGTCAAACTTCGACAGATGTTTAATCTTCACACCAACTTACGCCCTTGCAAGGCGTATCCAGGCAATCCACTGAATTATCGAGAAGACATCGACCTGGTCGTTTTCCGCGAAAATACTGAGGGCAGCTATGGTGGCGTTGAGTGGTACCCACTGCCTGAAAAAGTCTACGATGCGCTCTGTGACAATCCGAAGATGATTAAGTGGAAAGACAAAGGCTTAGAAAATGTTGCACTCTCCACTCGGATCATGTCTGAGCAGGGCTGTGAATCAATTTGCCGCCAGTCGTTTGAATATGCCAAGAAGCATGGCCGAAAAAGCGTAACGCTGGTTGAAAAACCAAACGTGCTTAGAGAAACCGGCGGACTCATGACTCGAGTGTTCCGGAATGTTGCCAAGGACTACAGTGGCATCGAGGCTTGGGAAGCAAACATTGATGCCATTTGCATGTGGCTCATCAAGAACCCACAAGACTATGACGTATTAGTCGCAGAGAACATGTTTGGTGATATTGTGAGCGATCTCTGTGCCGGCCTGGTTGGCGGGTTAGGCTTTGCAAGCGCCGCTAATATTGGCGACAACTACGCTGTCTTTGAGCCAACTCATGGTTCGGCACCTAAGTACCACGGCAAAAATGTTGTCAACCCCATGGCGATGCTCCTGACCGCCAAGCTCATGCTGGATTGGCTTGGCGAAGCTGAAGATGCCGCGAGACTTGAAAAGGGGATCTCCACGGTGATCGCCGAAGGCAAGGTTGGCACCTACGACGTCAAGGGCAGAGGCAAAGGCGAGTCCACGATGGAAGTAGCCGAAGAAGTCGCACGAAAAGTGACCTCTGCTGAAGCATGTGCAACTTAATCCTGTAGTAGCAGTGACAATCAATTTTCCTCCGAAAGGATTTCCCCCATGGGTGGCCATGACACATCAAAGTCCAATACTGACTTCATTACTTGGGAACTTGCCGAGTGGGCAGCCAATCTTAAATACGAAGACCTCAGTAAAGAGGCTATTCATACCGCCAAGCTCTACCTCTTCGATTCATTTGGCTGCGCGTTAGGCGGCAGCCAACAGCACGACCTGCAGATCTTTCTTGACTACGCCAAAGAGCTCGGGGGTCATGAGACATGCACGATTTTTGGCTCTGGCTACCGAACAGATCCGGTCATGGCCGCCATGCTCAATGCACTTTGTATTCGAGCCATGGATTACAACGACATCTACTGGAAAGCTGATCCAGCTCATCCATCAGATATCATTCCAGCGGCTTTATCGATTTGCGAAATGAATGAACTTTCAGGCAAGGATCTCATCCTTGGCACCGTCATTGGCCATGAGATTGAAATGCGATTGGCGGAATTCGGTGATCCAGGTGTACGCGAATACGGCTGGCATCATGCAACAATCACCTGCATTGCATCGCCTATCGTTGCAGGCAGGATGCTCGGCTTACCTGCCGACCAGATTCAACAAGCAATCGGCATCAGTGCTTCTCCGTCAATGTGTTTAGGCGCCGTGACCGCGGGCAAACTCACGAACATGAAGAACACGGTTGATCCAATGGCCACGCGATGTGGTGTTGAAGCAGCGATGTTGGCATCGCGCGGTTATTCCGGTCCAGAGCATGTGATTGACGGTAAAGAGGGACTGGTCCATTGCTTTGAGAAGTTTGGCGGCAAGTTCCACCTCAATATGCTCACCGATGATTTGCCGAAAGCATCTGGTGATCACTACAAGATTATCGACTGTGGCATGAAGTCCTTCCCAATCGAAGCACTGAGCCATGCACCCTTGACCGCGATGATGAAAATTGTCAAGGAGCACAACATCAATCCAGATCAAGTTGAGGAAATTAAAGTCGAGGTGATTGCCAGGGCCGCCGACATACTTGGCGATCCTGCGAAGTATCGACCCACCAGCAAAGAGACGGCGGATCACAGTCTGCCTTACTCACTGGCTGTTGGCCTGGTCGACGGCATGGTCACACCACTTCAGTTCAAGCAAGAGCGCATCGACGATCCAGCTTTGATTCCAGTGATGGATAAGATCAAGGTGGTGCCAAATGAAGAATTTGAGGCACTGTTCCCCAAATTCCAACCCAGCCAGGTCACGATTACCTTGCAAGATGGCGCCAGCCACCAGCAACGTGTCGACGTGCCAAAGGGTGACCCTCGTGACCCGATGACAGAAGACGAAATTGCAGTGAAGTTCAATGCGTTGGGAAGCAGCGTCGTTGGAGCTGAGGCTTGCGATCAACTGCGCCCATTGATCATGAACATGGAGAATGAAGCAAACCTGGATCGACTCATGGATCTCATGACGGCCAAGGTGACCGCCTAATCATGTCGCTGCTTGTCACTGGCACCATCGGCATTGACTCAATTGAAACACCGACCCAAAAACAGGAGGGCGTGGTAGGTGGGTCATGCGCTCACTTTGCAGCAGCAGCCTCCCTCTATGGGCCAGTTCGATTGGTCGCTGCTGTTGGCGGTGATTGGCCGGAGTCACACCGCCAAGCGCTCATGCGATTCACCAACATTGATATGGCAGGGCTTGACGAGCGACCTCAGGGGCGCACCTTTGCCTGGGGTGGCAAGTATTTGGATGATGTCAATCAACGAGAGACACTCTATACAGAGCTTGGCGTGCTCGAAGAAGCCCCGCCTGAAGTTCCTGCTGCCTTTCAAGACAGCGAAGTTGTTTTCTTGGCAAACTCTCATCCAGCCGAACAACTGACGATGCTGGAGCGTGTGCCGGGACAGAAATTCTGTGTGGCTGACACCATGAATCTCTGGATTAGTATCGCCCAAGCGGAACTGCGCACCTTGCTTGAACGCGTCGATGGCCTGGTGCTCAATGACCAAGAAGCAATAGAACTGACCGGCTGCAGCAATGCCGTGAGCGCTGCCGATGCTATTCTCGAGATGGGGCCATCATTTGTGGTCGTCAAAAAAGGTGAACATGGTTGCCTCTTGCGATCAAAAGACCGAACAGCCGTGCTCCCTGCTTTTCCGGCGCGGCAACAAGATGTCGTTGATCCAACCGGCGCCGGAGATTCCTTTGCAGGTGGCATGATGGGCCATGTCGCTCTGCAAAACGACTACTCATTCGAGACGCTTCGTGAAGCCTTAGCATGGGGCACCATTACGGCCAGCTTTGCAATACAAGATTTTGGACTTGGTGGCCTGACGGGGATCACTGCTGATGACTTACGGAATCGGCTCTCCGAATTTAGAGAGTTCACTTCGTTCTAGTGTTCACTGGTGACTTGATTCAGCGCTTCCTTGAGCACGCCACCACATTCATCAAGCAATACGTGGGCTTCATTCCGAGAAAGCGATGGGCGAAGCTCCATTAAAATGCGGATCGCTCGATCAGTTAGCTTTTCATTCGTGCAACGAATGTCAACCATCAGATCACGATGAACTTTTCCAAGTCGAATAAACGCAATAGTGGTGATCATATTTAATGCGGCCTTGGTCGCCGAGCCAGCTTTAAGCCTGGTCGAACCCCGTAATACTTCTGGCCCCGTTGGAATGACCAAAAGATGATCACAATCCGTAACGGATGTCACTGACTGAGCACAAGTCAACAAGCCGGTCATCGCACCATATGACTTGGCTAGCGGTAACGCGCCTAAAACGTAGGGCGTGGTGCCCCCGGCTGCGATTCCCAGGAGGGTGTCTTGGTCACCTAGATTCAATTTAGAGAGAACTTCTACTAAGACCTAGATAATTAATTCATATAAACTCTAGTTAAACTTCCCAATTAAGACATCTCATACAAAATGAGATAGATAAACCAATGTAAGGAGTGTGTGTGTCGAAGAACACTCAAGTAATGTTGATGAAAGATCTCAGTGTTGAGCTGGGGTCCAATGTGGTACTTAATAAAGTTAATCTTTCCATGAATCCTGGAGAGAGGCTCGCAATTGTAGGTC
>CALCOW010000014.1 GCA_937899935.1 uncultured Phycisphaerae bacterium | reverse complement strand
TCATTGGAGAACGCTATCGCGAGATAACAAAAAATGATCGAGGCAAGCCTTCAGATGCCAACGGTGCTTTTTATGCCTGGTCTTATGCCGAATTTGGTGTCCCATCTTTCGCGACCAATGTCTGGTCTGGCCCCTCAGAATCGAAAGATTCCAAAGCAGAAAAAGACTCGAAGGAAGGTGGAGAAGAAGATGAGTCCAATGACTTAACCCCCTCTGGAATAGGTGACATTAGCATGGAGACCATGGATGAACTCCGTGCCCGCGCCGAGGCTCGTGTCTTTCAAATGAGTGATCAGATGATGGCCAATCTTTCTCCAGAAATGATCGAGCGCTTTGCTGGACGAGCCGGAGTTGAAATACGCCGGGTCAAGTCCAAAGGTGGTAAAGCCACAGATGCTGATGCCGCAAGATGGCTTGCGTACAGTGATGAGGAGCATGATGGGCAAGGCTTCGTGAGTTGGACCGCTTTCGAACATCCGGATTTAGGTCCAGTGGAAATTGGAGGTTGGGCGCCCTATTTTCGTACAACACCCCCCGCTGCTGATCTACGCCTACTTGCCGACAAACAAGTTCCATTCATTCTTGATTTAGCCAAGCGTTTTCCCAAGGTCTCACTCAGTGAGCCAAAAATTAAACAGTTGGCACCGGGGCTCTGGGAACTCAAAGCAACTCTTATTAACGATGGCTACCTTCCAACTGGAACCGCCATGGCTAAAAAGAACCGAAGAGCACGGCCATATGTGGTTCGCCTTAGTACGCCAATAGAATCAATTGTTTCTGGTGCTCGCGTACACAAGATTTGGGCACTACCTGGTTCAGGTGGCCGGTATGAAATGCGATGGATTATCGAAGCTGATGATGGCTCTGATGTCACGATAACCGTGTTCAGCGAAAAGTTTGGTCAGTTTGAGCAAGCTCATGTGCTCAATGACAATCAGACAAAGGAGAATGACTCGTGAATATCCGAACGCTGATTAGTTCTGTTGTTCTGATGGTGATGTCGATAAGTTGCCCCGCGCTGGGACAGTTTCAACACCCTAGCAGAGTAGACATCTCCTTTAACCGCTTCTACGACTACGCTGAAATGACAAAGCTCCTTCATGAGCTGGTCGCGGCTTACCCTGAGTTACTTTCCATTGAATCGATCGGGCAGAGTGTGGGTGGCCGTGAGATTTGGTTGATCAAACTAAACAATCCTGAAACAGGTGCTGACACTGAAAAGACAGCCATGTTCATCGATGGCAACATTCACGGAAATGAATTGCAATCTGCTGAGGTGGTCGTTTACACCATTTGGTACCTCACCAAGAGCTATGGCAAGATCAAAAAGATTACAGAGCTGGTTGATGAACGCAGCTTCTATTTTGTCCCCATGGAAAACCCAGATGGCCGCGATTACTGGTTCCATCAACCAGCGACACCACACATGCTACGCGGTGGCATTATGCCTACAGACAATGATCACGATGGTGAATATGACGAAGATGGACCAGACGATCTTGATGGCGACGGCCACTTAACCACGATGTGGAAGAAAGATCCGCTTGGTCGTTATGAGCGAGATCCAGAAGATGACCGATTTTTCCGCCGTGTTGGCAGAGACGAAGAACCGGGCGGTTGGACCCGACTCGGTCAAGAAGGCATCGATAATGATGGCGATGGATCGGTCAATGAAGATGGCGTCGGAGGTTATGACCCAAACCGTAACTGGCCCAGTGATTGGCAGCCAGAGCACGTGCAGTTTGGTGCTGGTGAATATCCCACCAGCTTGCCAGAAACCAGAGCTGTTGTTGATTTTTTACTCGCCCATCCAAACATTGCTGGTTATCAGGCTTACCACAACTCGGGTGGCATGATTCTCCGAGGGCCCAGCGCTGAATATCTTTCTTACCCTGGCGGCGATGTACGCGTCATGGAAGCACTTCAAGATATAGGCGCCCGACAACTCCCTTATTACGACCCAATGGTCAGCTGGAAAGACCTCTACACCGTACACGGTGGTGAAGATGGTTGGGCCTATGAAGGTCTAGGTATCGTTGGCTTCACCAATGAACTTTGGACGAACAAGAAGATGTTCCAGGATGGTAAAGATCCATCCGAAGATGAGGTTCGAGAGTTCCGGGACCGTATGCAATTTGAAGAGGTGTATGTGCCACTTCATGAAGTCGAGCATCCCACATATGGAACCATTCTCGTTGGAGGCACCAAGAAATGGGCGAGCCGCGTACCTCCTCCTTGGCTCCTTGAAGAAGACCTCCATCGTAACTTTGCCTTTACGATGGTCCATGCCGATGAAATGCCCAAAGTCGAATTCGGAGCCGTCCAAGTTCGAGAACGGCCAAATGGCATTTGGGAAGTGACCGTCGAGATTAAGAATGACAAGATCATTCCTACCATTCTGCAGATAGCTCGCAACAAGAAAATCGGTGCTCGTGATTCTATTTGCGTAACTTCAACAACAGATGCCAAAGTGGTTGCTTCAGGCACTGTGAATTCTCTTTTGCCATGGTCCAAGATGACGGCTTCTGACTCTCCAAAACCCGCATGCGTCTGGAACGCATCGGGCATTGGTTCAAATGGATCAAAGCTCTTTCGCTTTCTCATTCATGGTCAGGGCACTGTTGAAGTGACCTACAAAAGTCAAAAAGGTGGCACGATCAAGAAAGAAGTCGCCCTCAAGCCACTTGAAGCCGTACACCCTGATGATGAGAAGAAAGAGTAATTGAGAGTACAATTAGAAATCTGACAAGATGCCGATGCGATCTTTTTGGTATGTCGGCTCACCAAAAGTAACCGCTCCATTTTGATGACGCACATATGGAATAACGGCGCGAATGACATCGTCTTTGACTTCCACAACGATAACAATGTTCAGGGAAGTATCTGCCAGATCTAATCTCTCTTTTTCATCACAAAAGCAAATACCATAACCAAGCACACTCTTCTTTTCGATGGATGCTTCAATCAACGACTGCAGTGAAGCAATGCCGCCCAACCCAGCGTGCTCAATATCTCGGGATATCACTGGCTCGAACGTACCATCGTGCATACAGATCGCGCCAAATGCGGGGAATGCCTTGACCCCCACAAGAACATTGCTGGCGCGCTGGAAGAGCGTATTCAACAACTCATTGATGGTGTCTTGGATTTCCACCCGCTGCTTCCCAATGCTGTCTGCCAAAATAGGCCGAAAGAACTACTTTATGGATGAAACAGCTGTGCATTGAATCGAAACACAATACAAATCACAAGCGGTACAGCGTCCTTAAAAGTGTGATTTCGGGCCCGTATTGGGTTGAAGTTGCCTGACCCCAGGGTGTTATGACAAAAATATACTCTTGATCAAGGCACAAAGATTTTCGAAATCTGGCCAGTGCATGAGTACCATGCTGGGATGCATAATCTCTTAGACAAGCTTCGCTCCATACTCCTGTGTTGCCCACTTATGATCGGCTACCTACAGACTGATTGTGTCGCGCAAGTTCAACCGCCTCCTAATGATGCTCCGACAGAGCGGGCGCCGTTTTCATTACCTTCC
>CALCOW010000013.1 GCA_937899935.1 uncultured Phycisphaerae bacterium | reverse complement strand
GGGACCCGCCTGCCTATGCGGCCCACGCGCCTCTTGCCACTGGTCAATGCTCGAGCAGACTCTGCTCGGTGCAACGACTGGGAAGGCTGGGCGCCTCAAGTGGGAGACTCCCGGAGCCGGAAGACCTGCCGTTGAATTTTGGCGCTGCCCGCGCGATTAATGGGCATGAGCGCAGCTTGTTTCATGTGCTGCTCATGACTTTTACTCGCCTGGCAGACCGTATGTGAGGCCAGGCGCGGTCACTTGGTCTTGAGCATCGATCAGATGCAGCGGGTCTTTCTGAACCGACCGCCAGGACAGTAGCTGTGTCTCTGCAAACACCACTTCTCATATTCGCACTTAGTACGAATGGATTGATCGCAGACGGTGACAATCCATTCGCAGATGTTGTCATTGGTTATGACCAAGGTATCGGTCCAGTGATTGGCTATACCGACCCTGCGACGGCACTAGGCGCCCCCGAACGGTTTACCGGCGAGCGATTCTTTCCAGGTGCCGTCACACCTTTCTTCCCCGCCTTTATGCCCAACGAAGTTGTATCCATTGGCGCCGGTGGACAACTAACTCTTAAGTTTAATACGCCAGTCACAGACGATCAGAACAACCTTTACGGCATTGACTTACTCGTGTTTGGTAATTCTGGATTTGTTGATTCACAGAGCGGCGAGGGAATGGTCACAGGCATGATTGGCCCTGAAGGTGGCGTGATTGAGATCAGTGCCGATGGGATCAACTGGCACACGGTTGACGACATCGAGGCCGATGGCCTCTTTCCCACCATGGGCTACAGTGACGTGCCTGCCTATGGTGACCAGCCCGGACGGAGCCCTACGGTCCTGACGCGGCCAGTTGATCCCGGACTCACCGTCACTGACTTTCTTGGTCTCAATGCCGACGAGGTCCGAGACCTCTATCGAGGGAGTGGTGGCGGCGCCGGCATAGACTTAGCAAAAGTCGGGCTCTCTGCCATCTCATACGTGCGTATCTCTGTAGCCGATGATGCATTGATGGTGCCTGAGATCGATGCGGTTGCTGATGTTCATCCGCGTCAACCTGGTGATGTCAATGATGACGGCCACGTCGATGTGTTGGACTTCAGTCAACTGCTTGTTGCATGGGGCCCCACGCAAACAGGCGGCATTCCTGCGGATTTCAATCTCGATGGAATGATCGATGTATCGGACTTCACCATCATGCTTATTCATTGGGGAACATAGTGTGCCAGAATTGATGCGAAGACATCATGGTTGGACCGTGATCGAGATGATCGTGGTCATGGCCATTATCGCGGTGCTTGTCAGTGTCATTGTCGTCACGCTTGCTGGCGCTAAGTCCATGGCTCACACCGCCCGCTGCCAAACCAATTTAGCTCAACTCGCCCAAGCAGCCGTTCGTTATGCGAGTGATGAAGGAACCTGGCCCACCGCAATTGCATGGCGCATTCCAAAGGTCGGCACGATTCAAGAGATTAGTTGGGATTGGGTAACAGAAACATCTGGTCTTGGACAGCCATCACAACGCGTGCGGGCTGGTTCATTGTGGAACTATGCTGATCGGCCTCAAAAACTTTACCACTGCCCTCAATGTGCGACCTCGGACACACAGAATAATCAACAAACTGGCTACAACTACAACACAACTTTTATTGGCGGTGAGATGGCGTACGCACCACCCCACTTCCCGTACACATACCGGGGCATACGACCGAGCCAATGTCAACGTATGTCGCAATGCGCCATGTTCGGTGATGCGGGAAGCGGCGGACCCGAAACACCACTGAACAACTACATGCGCGCGCCAACTAGAAATCGCCCGGAACAACCCCACCTTGAAGGTGGTCCACACGTCATCGGACTTGACTTGGTGTATACCGGGGCCCAATCGTTTCGACATGACAATGCGACCAATGTAGCCTTTCTGGATGGTCATACAGAGAGCCTGACGGTACCCTTCCGGGGTGTGTATTGGGAGCAGGCACCGTCTTCCATTCAGTCGTTGCTGGATTACCCCAGTGAAGGCTTTCTGTCTGAAGATGATCGCCTCTACAACCCGAACTGGTTACCTGCAACCATAAGCTCGCCATAGAGCGCACCAGTCATATTAAAGACAGACATCGCCCAGCTTCCAATTCATCCGATACGATGTCGGCATGCCAAACGCGCCAATCACGAAAGCCTTGCCTCGCTATGACGAAGCGATCAACATCGCTTTGGCTCAGGTCACAGCGCTCGACCAGACCGAAACGCTGCGCTTAAGAGACTGTGTTGATCGAGTGCTGGCAAAACCTGTGAAGGCTGACCGAGATCTGCCCCCCTTTAACCGTTCCGCCTTGGATGGGTATGCGCTGAACGCTCACGCATTTTCCGCCAATCGCACCTGGCCAGTTGTTGGCACGATCGCCGCCGGGGCTGAGCCTGGCCCCGCCGTGCCTTCGGATGC
Source organism: uncultured Phycisphaerae bacterium (assembly GCA_937899935.1). Lineage (GTDB taxonomy): Bacteria > Planctomycetota > Phycisphaerae > Phycisphaerales > SM1A02 > JAQWNP01. The sequence goes on along the minus strand of CALCOW010000013.1, from coordinate 1,098 downwards.
TTGTGTTGCCATTGCCACTGGAGCACCACTTCCAGCGGGACTCAATGTCGTCATCGCTCATGAGCGAAGTGACCGTGGTGATCGATCTGGCAAGCCAGTCACTTTTTCAGTCGACGCTGTTGAAGCAGGCCAGGGCGTCCATCAGCGTGGGGCAGACGCTAACGAAGGCGATATGTTGATCGAATCTCATGTGGTCATCGGCCCTCAACATATTGGCTTGGCCGCCACCGTTGGAGTTGACCAGATGGAAGTTGTTTGCAAGCCAACGGCACACGTGATCACCACAGGTGACGAAGTGGTCATGCCGCCAATCCAACCAGCACCCCATCAGATACGCAACAGCAATGGACCGCAGACATCAGCATTGCTCCATGACATGGGCGCCGACGTTGTTTCGCACGAGCATCTTGCTGATGATTTCGAAACCGTCATGAGGGCTTTAGAGAAGGCCACAAGTACCAGCCACTTGGTCATTACCGTTGGCGGTGTCAGTGCCGGTGATCGAGACCATGTACCCGGAGCGCTTGCACAACTTGGCATGAAGACTCTGATTAAGGGATGTGCGATGCAACCCGGGCGCCCAGTACTCATCGGTCAATGTGGAAAATCGCTGGTGGTCGGACTACCCGGCAATCCTGTTTCAGCCTTGGTGTGTAGCACGCTCTTCATTTGGCCATTGATCAGACAACTTCTGGGCCTACAACCTGAACTTCCGTGGCGAAATGTGCGACTTGATACAGACGTCAAACCAAATGCGAAGCGACAGGCCTTCCGCCCCGCTCGAGTCAATGGCAATACGGCACATGTACCGCCATGGGCAGGCTCTGGTGACCTCAGTCACACGGCCCAAACCAATGGCGTGGTAGCACTCCCCAGACAAACTGAAATGATGACTGAGGGAATGATGCTTCCCTTTGTCGCTTGGCCATCAATGCGATGACGCAATCAACGATTTCACTTCGTGTCCTCTTATTTGCCCAGCTGGCCGAGCAGGCCGGGCAAGATGAAATGGTGGTTTTGCTCCCTCAGGGGTGTACGACCGCGGATGTGTTGAAACACATCAAAGACCGTCACCCTTCTCTTGATCAGGTCACCCAA
>CALCOW010000012.1 GCA_937899935.1 uncultured Phycisphaerae bacterium | reverse complement strand
TGGCAAAGTTGGCAAAGCCGTCATCAGCATTCTGTAAAGACACGTTGAACTTCTCAGGATTCGCAACCCAAATGACAAAAAGGTCTTCCGTGTCTTGTGAACCAGATCGCCCTGCACCTCCGCCAAATCCACTCACGGCCGCTGAGAGTGTGCTGCCAGTAACCTTCTTACAGTCACCCGATCCGCGCGTTCGCTGTGCCTCACGAGGGCCACTGCCAGCATCGTCTTTCTTATCCTCTGTCCAGCTAGCTTCCTGCCCAACGGCGGAACCCGCAAATGCCGAACAAAATACGAACAGAACAGTCGCCACGAGATAATTTCGAATGCTATAGACCATAATTGACTACTCCCCCGCGGATCTGGCACCGCAGGCTCACCCCTGTTGGATCCAAGCCGCCAGCGGCCTGGGCTCCCTTCTATCTAACTTATTCTCACTTACTGATATACGGCGCACTTCCCATGAGGTCCAGCCCTAGTCTCTGAGTTTAGGCCGTCTCTTTCATCAAACCCTAATATTAGGCTGCTCGATGGCACTCTGATACTAAAAAAAAGCCGTTCTAAAACCCTCCTCAGTGCTGCGATTGACCAGCCAGATTCATGGTAGCTCGAGCCATTAGGGCTGGGCTGGTGGTTCTAGAAACCTCATTCCCTGGTTGCAGAAACGCCCAATATGGGTATCCTGCCTCGTTCGACACGTCGATGCCGAAGGCACCACGCCCGTGTCAATGCCACTCTCTGGCCAGAGGGTGAGGCTGGTTGAATCGCTGGAGATTCAGCCTGCGGGTGTGGGAGGTTTAAGGAGGTGTTTATGGCCAAGCAGATAACCAAGGTTTTTAAAGTCACTGCACCAGGAGGTCAGGCAACACCTGCCCCGCCACTGGGCCCAGCTTTGGGCGCCAACGGCGTCAATCCTGGCCAGTTCATTCAAGCGTTTAACGAACGCACCAAAGAACTCAACGGCAAAGTTGTTGGCTGTGTCATTACGGTCTTCCAAGATCGTACCTTTGAGTTTGAAATTAAGTCATCACCTGCTTCCGTATTAGTGCGCGATGCGCTCGGACTCGATAAGGGTTCAACAGCGCCAGGTACGATTGAGGTTGGCACCATCAATGCTGATCAATTGCGAGCAATTGCAGAAGAGAAAATGGCGGATCTAAATGCAGGTAGCGTTGAAGCTGCCATGCACGTAATTGCAGGCACGGCCCGATCGATGGGCGTCGCTGTGAAGGGACTCTGACATGGCAGCATTCAGTAAAAGAGCGAAGGCGAACAGAGCCATTGCAGACCAATATGAAGGCCCACAATCTGCGGCAACTGCAATGAAGGTCCTTAAATCTTTTAAAGGCCCTTCTTTTGACCAGACCGTAGAGTGCTGCATGCATCTGGCAATCGATCCACGGCAGGCAGATCAACAAATTCGTGGCTCCGTATCAATGCCCAAGGGAGTTGGTAAAACCGCACGTGTCATTTGCTTTTGTGGCGATGATAAAGTCGAAGCAGCAAAAGCTGCTGGAGCCGTCGAAGCTGGTGGAGAGAGTTTGGTTGAAAAAGTAGCCGGTGGCTGGTTTGAATTTGATGTCGCGGTCGCTTCTCCTGACATGATGCGTGTCGTAAGCAAGCTTGGCCGCGTGCTAGGCCCAAAAGGGCTTATGCCATCACCAAAGGCCGGAACAGTCACTGCGGATGTTGCGACGGCGGTCACCGAGTACAGCGCTGGCAAGATCGAGTACCGAAACGATGACACTGGCAATATCCATTGTGTGATTGGAAAAATGAGCTTTGATGAAGCAGACCTGCTGGAAAACTTTAACTTCTTCTTCTCCATCATTGATAAGGCCAGACCAGCGGTCACCAAGGGTGAATTCATAAAAAATTGCGTCATTAGTGGCACGATGACACCAGCAATACAGGTTGCTGTCTAATCGCGATCACAAGGAACTAACGACATGAGTAAGCCTGTCAAAGAAATGATCATGAAGACCTACCAGTCACGCTTTAGTGATCTGGAGTCAGCGGTGGTCGTCGATATCCGTGGAATCGAAGCGAATGACAACAATGAACTTCGCCTCGGCCTACTTGAGAATGATATTCGTGTCACCGTGGTAAAAAACACGCTTGCACGACATGCATTTGAAGGAACCAGCTTAGAGCCGCTGGGCGTTTGTTTAGATGGCCCGTCAGCGATCGCCTACGGAGGCGAGTCGGTTGTTGATGTAGCACGAGCACTGGTGTCCTGGGCGAAGAAGATTAATGAGCTTGAACTCAAAGCCGCTGTCCTCGATGGGCAACTGTTTGAGGGCGATGCCGGTGTCAAGCAACTCAGCAAATTCCCAACCCGCGAAGAGGCACAAGCCAAAGTTGTTCAGTTGGTCTTGTCACCAGCTGGCAATGCTGTTGGCGCCGCCAAGGGACCTGGTGGTCAAATTCTTGGCATCATCAAAGAGATACAAACACGTCTCGAAGAAGGAAAGAGTATCGAAAAGGTCGCGTAAGGACTTTTTTTTAAAGAGCAGACATCATCACATTCAACTGGCCCCGTGGGGTTAAAAGCCGTATGTCGGCTCCTCTTGGATGGATTAAATCGATTGGAGTTAAGAGAAACCATGTCAGAAGAAGCAACAGCAACCAAAGAATTTGAGGCGGCCGTGACCAAACTTGGTGATGAAATCGCCTCGTTGACGCTCAAGCAAGCAGTTGATCTCGCGGATTACATGAAAGATGCCTATGGCATTGAGCCCGCAGCTGGCGGTGCTGTCATGATGGCCGCTGGCGGCGGTGATGGCGACGGTGGTGGCACTGAAGAACAGACTGAATTTGATGTCGTTCTTGAGAGTGCTGGCGATAAGAAGATCCAGGTCATTAAGGCTGTCCGCGAAGCCACTGGACTGGGACTGAAAGAAGCCAAGGCGCTGGTCGACGAAGCTCCCAAGGCCATCAAAGAGAAGGCCAGCAAGGACGAGGCCGATGCTCTCAAGGCCAAGCTCGAAGAGGCTGGGGCTCAGGTCAACGTCAAGTAAGTAATTTTTGTGTTTGGCTCATGCCCCCTTTCAAGCATCGAATCGGGGCTTGTGGCCGAACCCATGGAACCGTCTATGTGTTTTTTGCTCTAAAAATGGGGTTTTGAGCCCCTGAGGACTCCTTGTCCTCGCCGACAAGCAACTTCCTCTTCCAGGTGAGAATCTGAAGAAGGGGGCCATCCTGGCTTGATGAGTTGTTCCTGGGTAGGTACGATGCTTTGCTCGGCGTGAACAGGTGTTTTTTAGCAAAAATACGTATAGATAAATCGTACGCATCCTACTTACGACATGATGCTCGTGTCGGTATTTGAGGTGGATCGATGACTGAAGTGACGGTGCGCTGCTTCTCCAAGCGCGGCGATGCGGTCCCTGTACCTGACCTGACGAAGGTTCAGCGACAGGCATATGAACGTTTTATCCAGAACAAGCATACGCACGAAACGCGTGACAAACACACGGGTCTCGAGAGTTTGCTTCGTGAGGTCTTTCCGATTGAGTCGTATGACGGCTCAATGAGGCTTGAGTACCTCTACTACAAGCTGGATGAACCAAGGTATACCCGTGATGAGTGTAAAGAGCTCCGACTGACGTTTGGTTACCCATTCCGAATAGGCGTCCGCCTGGTACGGGATGGTGTCTCCGAAATTGTCGAAGAAGAGATCTACTTGGGTGAAATTCCTGTGATGATGGGTGGCGGCGAGTTCATCGTCAATGGTGCTGAACGCGTCATTGTGAGCCAACTCCATCGTTCACCAGGCGTCGACTTCTCAGTCGTGACCGATCTCGGTGATCGCCCACTTCACTCAGCCCGCATTATTCCAGAGCGCGGTAGCTGGATTGAAGTTGAAGTGACGAAGAAAGATGTCTTGGCGCTGCGGATTGATCAATCCACAAAGATTGCTGCCCCCTCTTTCCTTCGTGCTCTATGGGATCCCTCCAAAGAAGACGACAAGAACCCACCGCCTTTGAGCACCACTGATGGGCTGCTCAGTGAGTTTTATGACATCAAGGAAGTGCCTGCTAAGAAAGTGAGCCCTGAGCACTATTCAGCAGATCTCATCATTGATCAGGAAACAGGCGAGGAATTGTGTCGTATCGGTGAGTTGATCGGTGATGGGGCTGAAGCAATTCAGTCTTCGGGCTTCAAAAAGGTTCGCGTCATTGAAGATCCGGCTGATCCACTCATCCTCAACACCTTGGCTGCAGAACGGCTTGATTTCCTTGGCGACATCTCCGAGCACGAGGCCGCACTGCTACGCATCTATGGAAGGCTGCGACCAGGCAACCCACCACAGATAGACAAAGCCAAAGCGTTATTCCGCGAGAAGTTCTTTGATGAGAACCGCTATCGACTTGGAAAAGTCGGGCGTTTCCGTATCAACCGAAAATTCGAGCTCGATGTGCCCGAGGACATCATGTATATCGGCCCCGATGATTTCCTTCGGGTCGTTAAATACATCATGGAGCTTCGTGCTACGCGTACAAAGGCTCTGACCGATGACATCGATCATCTTGGCAACCGCCGGTTGCGAACACTTGATGAACTGGCCGTCGAGGAAATGCGAAAAGGCTTCTTGAAGCTGCGTCGTACGGTCCAAGAGCGAATGAGTGTCAAAGAGCCAGATGAGTTAAGCAAGATTGCTGATCTGGTTAATTCGAAATCAATTAGTAGTGCCATCGAATTCTTCTTTGGAAGAAGTGAACTCTCACAAGTTGTTGATCAGACCAACCCACTTTCGATGCTTGTCCATGAGCGGCGCCTGTCTGCTCTGGGGCCCGGTGGCCTGAATCGTAAGCGAGCTGGCTTCGAAGTCCGCGACGTACATATTTCTCACTACGGTCGTATCTGCCCAATTGAGACCCCCGAAGGCACCAACATTGGACTCATTGCTTCACTTGGTCTGTACGCCGAAATTGATGAATACGGTTTCCTCAAGACTCCATACCAGCGTGTGACCAAAGGGAACGTTACCGGCGAAGTTGACTACCTTCGCGCTGATGAGGAAATGCGAAGTGTTCTTGCAACGAAAGATGTTCTTGACGAGAGCGGGCAAATTGGTTCCGGTCTCGTGCTCGCGCGTGTTGGTGGTGAACTTGCTCAGGTCACTGCAGAAGAAGTTAACTACATCGATATTTCACCCAAACAGATTGTCGGTGTATCTGCCTCACTGATCCCGTTCTTAGAGCATGATGATGCCAATAGAGCGTTGATGGGATCGAACATGCAGCGGCAGGCTGTACCATTGGTCAAAGTCGAACCGCCCCTGGTGGGCACCGGCATGGAAGCATCCGCTGGCGTGTTCTCTGGCATGCTTGTTAAAGCAAGCCGTGGCGGCACCGTCACCTATGTTGATGCAGAACGCATCATTATTGATGACGCTGATGAGTATGAGCTTCGCAAGTTCCGAGGCCTCAATGAGCGCACGTGCCAAAACCAGCGTCCATTGGTTCGCCTTGGCCAACAAATTGAAGAAGGCCAGATACTGGCTGATGGGTCTTCGACCTCACTGGGTGAACTGGCAATCGGCAAGAATGCATTGGTCGCCTTCAGTACTTTTGATGGCTACAACTTCGAGGATGCCATTGTCATCTCTGAACGTTTAGTCAAAGATGACACCTTCACCTCTATCCACATTGAATCATTCGATGTCGAGATCCGTGAAACCAAACTTGGACGTGAAGAATTCACACGTGACATTCCCAACGTTTCAGAGAAGATGCTTCGCAATCTTGACGAGCATGGTGTCATTCGAATCGGCGCCTCAGTGGGTCCTGGCGATGTCTTGGTTGGCAAAGTCAGCCCCAAGAGCAAATCTGAACTGACTCCAGAAGAAAAACTTCTCCATGCCATCTTTGGACGCGCTGGTGAAGATGTTAAGAATGACTCACTGGAAGTTCCTGCTGGCACCAATGGTGTTGTGATTGGCGCCAAACGTTTTAGCCGCCGAATGCACCTCTCTGATGAACAGAAGGCCCAACTCAAAGTCGACATGGCTGAGTATGAAGCCGAGATGAACGAAAAAGCCATCTCGCTGTTCAAGCAGATGATCCAGAAGATGAACACCATCCTTGAAACTGAGATGGTGGATGCTGCGACGCGTCAGCGTGTCGGTGCTTCTGATATTCCTGAAGTCATTCTCGAACAGATTGAAAACTTCGACGAAAAGTGGATCAAGGGCAATAAAGACGCCAAGGCCTCTGCCGTCAAAGTGCGCAGCCAGTTCTGGCCCCGCATTGAAGCAATCGAGGAAGAGAAACAACGACGCCTTGCACATATGAAGCGCGGCGATGAACTGCCTTCCGGTGTGCTTGAGTCTGTCAAAGTGTATTTAGCCACCAAACGCCAACTCTCCGTTGGTGACAAGATGGCCGGCCGCCACGGAAACAAAGGTGTTATTGCCCGAATCGTTCCAGAAGAAGATATGCCATTCTTAGAAGATGGCACGCCTGTTGACATCCTGCTCAACCCCTTGGGTGTCCCTTCCCGAATGAATGTCGGCCAGTTGTTGGAGCTTCACTTGGGATGGGCCTGCAGGGTGCTCAACTTCAAAGCTCGCACCCCTGTTTTTGATGGAGCCACTGAGCACGAAGTGTTGGCTGCCATTGATGAAGCCAATACGCATGTCCGCGACCGTTTGGAAAAATTCGAACGCGGTGAAGCTGATGCTGGCACTCCGCGCGAACTTCTGGCAGAAGTCCCCTTTGATGGCAAGGTCCAGCTCTACGATGGCCGTACTGGCGAGCCTTTCCACCAGAAGACTTCGGCTGGTTATATGTACATGCTAAAACTGCACCACTTAGTGGATGACAAGATCCACGCTCGGGCCACTGGGCCTTACAGTTTGATCACCCAGCAACCCTTGGGTGGCAAAGCTCGCACTGGTGGCCAGCGCTTTGGCGAAATGGAAGTCTGGGCCCTTGAAGGGTACGGCGCTGCTTATGTGCTCCAAGAGTTACTCACGGTCAAGAGTGACGACGTTGAGGGGCGCACCAAAATCTTTGATTCGATGGTCAAGGGTACGAATGTCCTAGAAGCTGGCATGCCTGTCGTTTTCGATGTGCTCTGCCATGAAATTCGTGGTCTTGGCATGAATATCTCGCTTGAGAAGGAACAAATTGACGGCGGAAGCCTCTTGTAGTGCTCTCTCTGAGCCAACGAGAACGTGAATGCATGAGGATCTTTTGCCGAGGAGCAGTCTGTTATGGTCGATACGGTCTTTGATCGAGTCAACGACTTTGGTTCTGTCAAGATTACCTTAGCCAGCCCCAACGACATTCGTAGTTGGAGCTTTGGTGAGGTCAAGAAACCAGAGACAATTAACTACCGCACCTACCGCCCAGAAAAAGACGGGCTGTTTTGCGAGCGCATCTTTGGCCCGGAACGGGATTATGAGTGCGCCTGCGGCAAGTACAAGGGAACCAAATTTAAGGGCATTATCTGTGACCGCTGCGGCGTTAAAGTGACCCACTCGCGTGTTCGTCGCAAACGTATGGGGCATATCAATCTTGCGGCGCCAATCGTACATATTTGGTTCTTCAAGGCGCTGCCGAGTCGCCTTGGCACCCTGCTCAATATGAAGACTGCCGATCTTGAGAAGGTGATTTACTTCCAAGATTACGCCGTTATCGATCCAGGCACGACTGATCTAGAACGCGGTCAAATTTTGACTGAGGACGAGTATCGCACCACCGTTGAGAAATTTGGCTCATCGGCTTTCCGCTGCAGCATGGGTGCTGATGCAGTTCGTGAATTACTCGAGGAACTCGACCTTCATGAGGTCGCTTTCACGATTCGAGAAGACCTTGAGAAGACACGATCGAAACAGAAGATTCGCGACCTTTCCAAGCGACTGAAGCTTGTCGAGCAGATCAGGCACTCTGAAAATGACGTCACTTGGATGGTGATGGACGTGATTCCGGTGATTCCACCGGATCTGCGCCCACTGGTACTTCTAGAATCAGGCAATTTCGCAACCAGTGACCTGAACGATCTTTACCGTCGGATCATCAATCGAAATAACCGCCTGAAAAAGTTAATGGACCTCAATGCACCTGAGGTCATTATTCGAAATGAAAAACGCATGCTCCAGCAGGCCGTGGATGCGCTATTCGACAACGGTCGATGCCGCCGTCCGGTACTGGGCAGTTCAAATCGTCCGCTCAAGTCACTGACCGACATGATCAAGGGCAAGCAGGGCCGGTTCCGCGAGAATCTCCTTGGCAAGCGCGTTGACTATTCGGCTCGATCAGTGATTGTGGTTGGACCCGAACTCAAGCTTCATCAATGTGGTCTTCCGAAGAAGATTGCCTTGGAGCTTTATCAACCGTTCATCATTCGTCGTCTCAAAGAACATGGACTGGCCGACACTATCAAATCTGCCAAGCGCATGCTGGAACGACGGGATCCTGAGGTGTGGGACATTCTGGAGCAAGTGATTTACCAGCACCCGGTGCTGTTGAACCGTGCACCAACACTTCACCGCATGGGTATCCAAGCATTTGAACCGGTCCTTGTTGAAGGCAACGCTATTACATTGCATCCTCTTGTCTGCACTGGATATAACGCTGACTTCGATGGCGACCAAATGGCCGTGCATTTGCCACTTTCACTCGAAGCACAGGTCGAAGCCCATGTGCTCATGCTTTCCACCCATAACATCTTCTCGCCAGCTGATGGACGCCCCATCGTTTCACCGAGTCAAGATATTGTGATGGGCGTCTACTTCTTGACGGTGATGCTCGAGGAGCCAAAACCAGAGAAGAAGAGGTATCCGGTCTTTGCGAATCCGCATGAAGCCATTCTGGCATTCGATCACAAGACCATTGACTTGCATGATCCAATTTATGTTCGGCTTCAAACCTCCACTGAAGTGGTTGAACAAGAAGGTGGTAATGCCACAGCAATCGCCGCCAATAAGCGTGTGCTCACCACTGTTGGACGCGTGCTCTTTAACGATGTCCTAGATCCTCAGCTACCCTTCTATAACTGCACATTGGGCAAAAAAGGTTGCAGTGCGGTGATCGATGACACGTATCGTTATGCGGGCCGTCCAGCAACACTCGAATTACTTGACTCAATGAAAGAGGTTGGGTTCAAGACCTCAACTGTTTCTGGACTTTCGATTGGTATTGGTGACCTGAGAACCCCAACCGCAAAAACCGACCTCATTGCTGAAACCCAAAAACGCGTCGATCGCGTTGAAAAGAGTTACAGCGCTGGTGCTATTACTGAACGCGAACGCCATAACCAGCTGCTTGACCTCTGGGCCCATTGCCGTGAACAAGTCACCCAAGCACTGGTGGAAACACTCAAGAATGACCGCCGCAATCCGGAAACCGGTGCCGAAACACCGATTCACTCTGAAGATGGTGTGAAGTACCTCAACCCGGTGTACTTGATGTCAACCTCGGGTGCTCGTGGCAACATTAGCCAGATGCAGCAGCTTGCCGGCATGCGTGGCCTGATGGCCAAACCGTCGGGCGAGATTATTGAAACGCCAATTCGCTCAAACTTCCGAGAAGGTCTCAATGTGCTTGAGTACTTCTCTTCAACACACGGTGCCCGAAAGGGTCTTGCTGACACCGCGCTGAAGACGGCCGACTCCGGCTATCTAACACGTAAGCTCTATGACGTTGCCCAAGGCATGGTGATTACAGAGCAGGACTGCAAAACCAAACTTGGTATCCCCAAGCGAGCCGTCTACAAGGGCAAAGAAATTGATGTCCCACTTCGGGAACTTATTCTTGGACGGACCAGCCGACAAACCATCATTAACCCAATGACTGATG
>CALCOW010000011.1 GCA_937899935.1 uncultured Phycisphaerae bacterium | reverse complement strand
GTATTTACCCCTTCTGGGACCTCAAGCCAGCAACCCGGGGAGCCAATAGAACTGGGAGAATTCGCAGTCGTACAACAGATCGCCGAAGACATCGTCGATGAAATGCGTAATGACTGGTAAATCACCATCCCTTTGAATTCTTCATGCGAATCCCCAGCCTCTACTGAATCAATAAGCACCAATGAGTGAACAAGACAAAAACCCCGGCTCTTCACCGAGCAAGCCCAACACCAATGGCCGCAAGCCAGACAGTGAAAGGAAAGGTGGTCCCGAAAAAGGGGCGCCACCTCCAGCCCCACCCACCAACCGCATGGGGCGGGGTCTTATGACCTGGATCTTTCTCATTGGCTTATTGATCATTCTCTTTGCCTTCCTATCGAGTGGCGAAAAAGGGAAAGAGATAGAGTCCTGGAATGATTTCCGAAACACCGTCAGCACACCGGGCAAAATTGAAGACAACCTCGTCACGATCGGCCAGAACCGACTCACCGCACGTATTCAGGACGGCGCTATTGGGTATAAGGCTGGTGAGCTCATTTACTTCGATAATCACGGAGACCAACGCGAGTACTACATCAGCCTGCTTGATGAGGCGGGTGTCAACCATACGAATGAGGGGACCGAAACCAGCCTGTGGAAACAAGTGTTGTTCGCTTTCGGGCCAATCATATTGGTGATCTTGATTATCTGGTTCTTCATTAGCCGTTCAATGCGTGGTGCAGGTGCCGGACCTGGTGGCATGCTTGGCAATTTCGGCAAGTCAAAACATCGGCTCTCCAACAAAGACTCTATTGAAGTGACGTTCCAGGACGTAGCAGGCATTGATGAAGCCAAAGAAGAAGTGACTGAGATTGTCGAGTTCTTAAAGAACCCAAAGAGGTTCCAGCGACTCGGTGGCCGGATCCCGCGCGGCGTCCTCTTAGTGGGCCCCCCAGGGTGCGGCAAGACGCTCTTAGCTCGTGCCATTGCTGGTGAGGCAGACGTCCCCTTCTTTTCGATCTCGGGCTCAGACTTTGTCGAGATGTTTGTCGGTGTTGGCGCGAGTCGCGTACGTGACCTATTCAAACAAGCCAAAGAGAATGCACCGTGCATCATCTTCCTGGATGAAATTGACGCCGTAGGCCGACGCCGTGGCGGTGGTTTCACCACCGGTGGCCACGATGAACGTGAACAGACGCTCAATGCCATTCTCGTAGAGATGGATGGCTTCGATGCCACTGACCAAGTCATTGTGATTGCAGCAACCAACCGTTCAGACGTCCTTGATCCCGCTTTGACACGACCAGGCCGCTTTGATCGACAAGTCCAGGTGCCGCTTCCTGATCTGTTTGGTCGACGTCAGATTCTCGAAGTCCATGCCAAAAAGGTTAAGACAGGCCCAGATGTCAATCTCGAGCGACTTGGCCGGGGCACGCCAATGTTTTCTGGAGCTGACCTTGCAGCGGTCATCAACGAATCTGCCATCATTGCAACTTTGGCGCACAAAGACCATGTCGAAATGGAAGACCTGGAAGAAGCTCGCGACAAGATTCGTTTCGGACGGGCTCGAAAAAGTCGGCGCATCGAAGAACTTGAGCGGGTTGCAACTGCTTATCACGAAGCTGGACATACCGTCGTGCAGGCTCTTATGGAACAAGGTGACTATTATTCCGCGTGGCCAAGCGCTTGGAGCTACTTTTAGCCTTCCTGAAAAAGACCGATATGGATTTGGTACGCGCTATCTCAGAGACACCCTTCGCGTTCTTTGTGGCGGACGAATCGCTGAACAACGTAAAACCGGTGAGATCTCCTCCGGGGCGGCCATGGATATTCAAATGGCCACCCAATATGCACGTAGCATGGTCATTGAATGGGGCATGTCTGACAAACTGGGGTTTGTGAGCTATTCAGGCTCA
>CALCOW010000010.1 GCA_937899935.1 uncultured Phycisphaerae bacterium | reverse complement strand
ATTAAATGACCAAAGGCCGCCTTTCGGGCGGCCTTTGGTCTGATATGGCGAGACCCGGACTTGAACCGGGGACACCGGCATTTTCAATGCCGTGCTCTACCAACTGAGCTACCTCGCCTGAGCGGGTTAGCCTATTGGGCCGTTGGGTGATGTCAAGCCCCTTCTCGAACGGCCAGTTCACCTCAAGATGAGCGAGCACCCCTCTTGATAGTTCACCAACCCTGTATTTGCCGTGTAATTGGCCTCCAGCACGCTTCTGTTACGATCTGAGGCGAGATGCGGGTCTGATCCGGCCTGGAACAAGTCAAGGCTTTATCTGTATTGACCGCTCCAGAATGGGTCGATAGGCTTCCGCGTCAGGCACTGGCGAGAGTAGCTCAGTCGGCAGAGCACCTGGTTGTGATCCAGGACGTCGCGGGTTCGAGTCCCGTCTCTCGCCCTTTGAGGGAGGAAAGAAGTGGCCGAATTGGTAGGCATAGCGCCGATGACGGGGTAGACTCGCATTCTTGTACCAGTTGCGACGAAGACTACTTATGGCTGCATGGGAGCAGCAGACCACGGACCCGGTTTCACAAACCTATTCGAGAAGATCAATATGACCACTGCGACGCCCAAAGCTCGTTTAGATTTCGACAAGGTGACCCTCCATAGCAACCTCTCAACGAGTGCTTTGGTTGAAATGTCTCTGCGACGACAAGAGGGCGTCTTGGCCGCCAACGGAGCACTCGCCTGTGATACAGGTGAGCGCACTGGCCGAAGTCCAAACGACAAGTACCTAGAAGATACACCTGGAATTCATGATTCCATTGAGTGGGGCGGCGTCAACAAACCTATCTCGCCTGAGAACTTCGCCAAACTTGAAGACTTGGTGATGACCTACCTTCGCGCGAAAGATGATCTTTTTGAATTTGATGGTTATGCAGGAGCCGATCCCGATTACCGCCTTTCGGTGCGCGTGGTGACTGAGTTTGCATGGCATAGCCTTTTTGCTCGCACGCTGTTTATTGAGCCAACGCCCCATGAACTTACTCAGTTTTCACCTGATTGGACGATTCTTAATGCAGCGTGTTTGCCAATAGAGAATCCTGAGAGCTATGGCCTAGCGTCAGGTGTTGGCATCATTCAATCGCTCGAGCAGAAGAAGGTCATTATTTTCGGTACTGAATATGCGGGCGAAATTAAGAAGTCGATTTTCTATGCAATGAATTATGACATGCCTGCTGAGAATGTATTTCCCATGCATTGCTCGGCAAATGTTGATCATAAAGATGCAAGTAATGTGGCTCTCTTCTTCGGTTTGTCTGGTACTGGCAAAACCACGCTTTCAGCAGATCCACATCGTCCGTTGATTGGCGATGATGAGCACGGCTGGTCAGACAATGGTGTTTTCAACTTCGAAGGCGGCTGTTACGCGAAATGCATCCACTTGACACATGAAGGTGAACCACAGATATGGGATGCTATCCGCTTTGGTAGCGTGCTTGAGAATGTCGTGCTTGATCCCGTCACCCGTGTGCCAGATTACGACTCTTCAGCTAAGACTGAAAACACGCGAGTTACGTATCCAGTCAGCTTCATCCCTGATGCCAAGATCCCGTCCGTAGGTGCTCATCCCAAACACGTCATCTTTCTCACCGCTGATGCCTTTGGGGTCTTGCCTCCTGTGAGCCGGTTGACCCGGGATCAGGCGATGTATTACTTTGTCAATGGGTATACATCTAAGCTTGCCGGTACGGAAGCGGGGGTCACTGAGCCTCTTCCTAATTTCAGCCCCTGTTATGGCGGGCCGTTTCTACCCAGGCCTCCCATGGTGTATGCCGATCTGCTTGCACAGCGAATTGAGCAACACGGTGCCGATGTGTGGCTGCTTAACACTGGCTGGACCGGCGGTCCATATGGTGAGGGCTCACGATTCGAACTGAAGTGGACGCGCCGCCTGGTCACCATGATCCTCTCTGGCGAACTTATGAACGCCACCTATCAGGAACATGAGATCTTTGGTTTGCATATGCCTACCGAAGCAGGGGACGTACCTTCGAGTATTCTCAGTCCGCGAGGCACTTGGAAAGACACGGCGGCCTACGACGTCAAGGCGATTGAATTAGCTGAACGGTTCCATGCCAATGATGCCCTCTTCCATCTGCCTGAGGCCATCCGTCAGGCGGGGCCCAAGATCGGACGCGAAGAGGAGAAACTTCAGGAGCAGACG
>CALCOW010000009.1 GCA_937899935.1 uncultured Phycisphaerae bacterium | reverse complement strand
GATGTGATTGCGGGTTTTATTCCGCCGCAAAAGATTATCCCGGTCAGCCTGACCTTGATTGACATTCCTGGCTTGCCGTCAGGGCAAGATCCCAAGCAATTAAACAATGTGCTTTCTCACTTGCGCCAGGTTGACGCTTTGTGCCTGGTGTTGCGCTGCTTTGATTCACCGGGGCTGCCTCCAGCAGATCCCGTCGGTGAAGCGGGTGCGTGGGATGATGAAGTCGTCTTAGCTGACCTGATCGTCGTCGAGGGGGCACTGGACAAGGCAGAACGAGCGGCGCGCGGGCGTGATCCAGAAGCGCCGGCAAGAAAAGCCTTGCTCGAGAAAATCTCAGCCACCCTTGAAGCGGGCACCCCGGTGCGTGAGATCATCGATGAACTGGACAACACCGAAGCGCGCCTCTTAAACGCCTATGGATTGATCACCGCCAAGCCAGTGCTGTTTGTGGCCAATGTTGGTGAGGATGACCCCAGTGGGCAAGGGGCGGCAGCGGCCGCGCTGGCCGAATACGCCGTGTCTAAAGGCGCTTTGAGTGTGCCCGTCTGCGCGGTGATCGAGTCAGAGATTGCCGAGATGGATGCAGATGACCGCCATGAGATGTTAGAGGGACTGGGTCTCAGCGAGCCGGCCATTGGGCCACTGGCCCGTGCGTTGTATCAGTCGCTGGGGTTGGCGTGTTTTTATACCGCCGGTGAAAAAGAGGTGCGTGCGTGGACGATTGTTCATGGTGCCACAGCGCCGCAGGCAGCAGGGGCCATTCACTCTGATATCGAGCGCGGCTTTATTCGCGCCGAGTGTTTTCATGTTGATGATCTGGTGGCCCATGAGAGCGAGAAAGCGATTCGTAGTGCGGGCAAGCTTCGCAGTGAAGGCAAGTCATACGTCATGCAAGATGGTGATGTGGTGCACTTTCTTTTTAATGTCTAGTTCTTAGTTGTTGAATTAAGTAAAAGAACATGACTAAGTCAGCGACCAAATGTAAAGGGCGATGGCGAAGCAAATGGGCAGGGCTCCAAGGGCGATCACGTAGAGCGACAAGACGCGGCGTTGTTTTTTTGCGTAGCTGACCAGTCCAAACAAAATCGCAAGTGCTGAAAGTGGAATCGTCAAGAAAACAAAGATCCAAATGCTTGCGAAGAAGTCGTTGGCGCTTGCGTTGTCAAAACTAAAAAAATGAAAGAAGTCATGGCCTTCATAGGCCGTTGAGGCATGCTCGCTGGCCACGTATAAAACAATGGCCGTGGCAAAACTGATCATGGAACACACCATGCTGATGATCGAGATAATCAGTAGAAGTGGAAAGTTTTTGTTTGTTCATTGTTTTTCAGCCTTCCTGTTCTTAGGCATCACTTGGTGATGTAGTTTAGAATCATGGGGCTTTACCAAGCTGAGTGTCAGCGGCTCATTGTTGAGGGTTGGAAGAGCTTGTCCATGCAAGACCAAGAAACAACAGAAGATAAGCAAGTTAATCGTTCTTGGATTTGGGTGGTCTTTCTACTTCTCGTTGTCGTGATTCTCTTGGTTCTCGCGGCGGTGTTGCCGGCAGGCGAGCCTTTTGATTCGAATACTTGGAAGCAAGCTCAAGCTGGCCAGGACGAGGTCTCGATCGAGACCAGATTTCAGATGGCCGAAAGTCTGGTGGCCTCTGGCCTGCTGATCGGGATGGCGCGGTCAGAGGTCATCGCCTTGGTCGGGAACGATCCTGGGTCAGGCTACTTTAAAGGAAGCCTGGCGTATGAACTGGGTCCCCAGCGGAATAGTTACTTTGCCATCGACTCTGATTGGCTGGTGATTCAATTTGACGGCGATGATCGGGTGGTCGAAGTACGCATTCGATCTGATTGATCGCCGTTGTCTTGGTGCTTGCCTGTGTGACTTGTGTCACAGAGGGCTTTTCCAGCACCAGTCTGGGGCCTAAACTGCCCTTAAGTTGCTAAATGCTTGCGGCATCAGCCGATGATGTTGACAATGAGGTCACCCCTGTCGATCAGGGGCAGGAATGGAGTCTGCTGTGGCCAGGAGGGCCCCTGACAACTCAGCTCGCACCAGCATGTTCAAACGTCGCATACGTTTGCTGGTGGTGGTCTTGCTGGCGGTCCTCTGTATTGAGTTTGTTCAATTGGCTCGACTTTCACTGGTTGAAGGTGGGCAGTTGCGCGCCGAGGCTGAGGCCCGACTGGTGAAAAGAGATTTTCTGCCGACCTATCGCGGAAGACTTCTCGATCGGGCAGGCAGGGTCATTGCCCAAGATCAAGCGGCAATTGATGTTGCGATTGACTTTGGATTACTTAATGGCACGTGGCAGCGCCAGCGAGCACGCAGCAAAGCCAGACGCTTGGCCGGGGCCACTGCCTGGTCTGAAATGACGGCTTTGGAACGCGAAAAAGCAGCTCAAGTGTGCCTGCCCATCTACGAACAGGAGGCCGCTGGTCTCATCGAGACGATTGCCGGTCTAGCGCGCCTTGAGCCACTGGAGATGCAGCGCCGCATCGATGAGATCAAGGGCCGTGTGCAACGCATGGCCTCAACGGTTTGGGCGCGACAGCTTAATGAGCATCTGGCCAAGGGCCGCCCTGAGTCAACCTTTCGGGCCAAACCGATTCGTGAACAAACCCAAGCACATGTTGTCTTAAGTGCACTGGATGAACGTGTTGCTTTAGCAATCGAATATGCAACGGAGTCACATCGTGACTTGATCGAGATTCGGCCAACGCGTTCTCGTCTTTATGCATGGTCAGCGCAAGAGGTCACCTTGCGTCGTGACACCTTGCCATTGCCCATTCGTTCGCTTGCTCCGGTGACGGTGCATAGTCCAGGTGTGGCCGATCACTTGCTTGGCAGTGTGCGCTCGAAGGTTTGGGAAGAAGATGTGAAACGCCGGCCGATGTCTCAGGGCGACGGACTTGATCTGGGTGGGTATCGCCAGGGAGA
>CALCOW010000008.1 GCA_937899935.1 uncultured Phycisphaerae bacterium | reverse complement strand
CAATAGCCACTTCAGAAGTTCTTGTTCGGTAACTACTGGCTTCTGACTGAGTCTATTGAAAGCCCAAATATGTTCAGTGATGTTCCACTGTGGTATATCTACTAAGGGTATCTCATCTCGCGGATCCTGAGTGGTCGCTATAGGCTCTCTGGGAATTTGGTTGAAAGGTCGAGTGTCGCTCGCGTCTATGGAACCCATGAGTTGTGTGTCCGCTGTTACTCGCCCGCTTTGAGTGTCATAATCTTCATCGTTCGTGCTTGTGATACGTAACCCTTCGGGGAAGAGGGTCCACTCTAAAGGTATTCTCAGCTGAGTATCAGGTAAACCCGTAGTTGTCACTGCGCTTTGGAACACGATAGGTTCAAAGCTTAGGGCCACCGTTTGACGGGCGTTGTTGATGTCTTGATGTCTAGAGACGAATCCTGAAATGTCATAAACGCTCATCGGAAAGGTCGGGCCTGTATGGCCGTTGCTTTTGTCGATGGCGTGACTCATCCAAGAGCAGGCGAGGCGAACATCATGCAAATCGTAGCTGTCAAGATCATGAATCAAGTTCGTGTTATTGTTGTCTAGTGTCCGCCATCCGGTTGTGCTCCAGGACCAAAGAGGACGAACAGAGAGTGATTGGGATTTTCGATCGAAGGCCAGAACGTGACCTGAAAGTGTGTTCATTGTCGACCATGCGTTATCATGAGTGTCAACTCCAAGAACTGCTAGCCATAGAAAATCCTGATTGACTGCTAGGCGCAAGTGCGTGCGCATACTTCCTCGATTATCGCCAGTGAGATTCAAAGTTACGGTACAACTTCCATATGGTGTGGTTTCATCCAAATCTCTGCCATCGACAGCCTGAAGAAACCACCATGCCGTTGTTAGTACGGTGCCGATCATCAAGCTCTGAGAGTCGGCGCCTTTGAATGACAAGGCTGCAGGCGAATCGCTATCTATGTCGGTCCCGTCTGTAGCGACTGAGCGAGATAAGACACAGGAAAGAACAGCGACAAAAACACTAAGCAACATAGAGTATCGATACAGGTGGGTTCGGAGCCTATTCATATGACGGCCTCCATACCACCGGTATGACTTCTGGTACGACGACGTGCTCTCCAAGTAGTGGAACGCTTGAGCTACGGCGCTGGTTCTTGAACGCATAGCGGTAGGCCGCAGCATCAAACTCGAGGTCGTATTCCTCTATCCGCTGAATATTCTGTTCAAACAATTGGTCGGACCCATCAACATCACCCAAACGCAGCAGTGCAGTAGCGCGGGCGTCATCCAAGAGTACCTGGGCCGTCGAAAGATATTTCTTGTTCATTGTTTGCGAAAGTGCCGCTGCCTCTTGTTCCCATTGCGCTAGGGCCTGTTCGTCTGTTTCAGCTTGTAGCAATTCATCAAGCTGGATGCGAAGTTGACGGCTTTGGATAATAGGGGAGCTGGCTGCGATCTGAAGGATCTCTGAGTCAGTCATGGTGCCAGCACTGCGCTGGACCGACGCCATGGGCTCGATCTCACCAAGAACGTTGGCTTGGCCAGCGGGTGTGTCTTTTTCATCAGTCAGATCGATACGCCATTTAGTATCCCAATCTTCATCGCAGTCAATATCTGGTCGACTCAGGCTGACAACCAGAGGTTGCCAGAACATCCACCAGTCGATCTCATGACGGCGGGTCTGATCAGCTGCCACCGTACTGGTGACCTCAATCGTTGAAGTGTTTTTGCGTTTGAGGGCTGCGAGGCCCACAACAATAAGATCCCTCTCACATGGCGCGAATACAAACGCGGTCTTATCGTCTTTGAACGTGAGCGTATCACTGCCTTCTTGTTCGTGTTTGGTGCGTTGGCGACGAATGATTGAAAGCACTTTCATCACTTCGGCGACATCTTCGAATTCATAGCCCTCACAAAGCTGGTTTGGCTCGCCGGCAAGCATCTGGCAGGTGTACGGGATCTCTAGGTGCGCTGGCGGCAAGGTAATGGACGCGTGGGGCTCAAAGGGGCGCACTTGAAAATCGCCGGTTCTTCGATTGACGATGAGTACGAAACCTTCTAGCTCGGACATCGCCCAAGCTTCACCGCGGATAATGCGCACTTCAGGAATAGCGCACCACAGATACTCAGGGTTAATGCCTACTTGCAATTGAGCGAGAAACTCAAGCGTTCCGGCGCCGGTATCGCCAGAGACAAGTTGCGCTTCGAGATCTTGCCAAATAGTTTGTTGATTTGTATCGGCTTCTTGCTGATGCAGTGCATACCACAGGTTGATGGCGTAAAGCACACTAAGCAGTTGCCGATGGGAGTCTCTGGCACGATATTGAGCGACATGAACCATCGAATCTAATGCGTCTATATAGTACTGCAATCGACGACGGTCTTTGGTTTGTTCGTCGCGTCGCTGTCCATTTCGCGTCGATAGTTCGTTGTAGTGAAGTGACGCCATCTCACGTAAGTCGTGGGCAATTGCGTCTAGTGGATGACACATCATCTTGCAAGTTTCGTACACAATCCTGCAAAAAAATGCCTGGGTAATACTGTTGCTCAAGATCAAAGGCAGTTATTGCTCCAGGAGTTGGAATCAGGTTATTACCGTTGGCCATGTACTTCTGGGCCATGAAATCTAAGATCTGTTCGCCGCCTTGCTCAATTTGCTCGCGTTGCGCACGCGATATATCACAGCCATAA
>CALCOW010000007.1 GCA_937899935.1 uncultured Phycisphaerae bacterium | reverse complement strand
CGAGTTGTGAATGAGCGATTTCTCGAGCTCGTGGCAGGTCTACGTCGGGCTTTTACAAATGATCGTTTGTCATTGGGTGCGTGTGTTGCTTGGGATGGAAATGACCGTCAATGGATGAGTCAGTTGCGATCTTTGAGTATGCATGTTGGTATTCGATTGGTTGCTCTTAATGATATTTTGCACCATCAAATTGAACGTAAGCCCTTGCAGGATGTGATGACTTGTATTCGTCATGGATGCACATTAGAACAGGCAGGATTTCGCTTGCAGGCACATCGCGAGCGTCATCTCAAGTCACCTGTAGTCATGGGTTCTTTGTTTAAGCGACTTTTAGGAAATCGTGATGGAAGTGCAGCGGTTTCTCGAACAATTGAGATCGCTCATCGCTCACTTGGATTTAATTTAGATGCACTGAAATATGAATATCCAAACGAAGTGGTTCCGGATGGCCAGACATCTGATGGTTATCTTCGATCTCTGGTTAAAAAGGGCGCTCAAAGTCGCTATCCGCAAGGTGTTCCCGGTACGGTGCATGATCGTTTGTCACATGAGCTGGGTTTGATTGAGGAGCTGAAATATGCGCCGTATTTTTTAACGGTACATGATTTAGTTGCTTTTGCCAGAGAACGAAAAATTTTATGTCAAGGTCGTGGTGCGGCGGCAAACTCGGCAGTCTGTTTTTGTCTCGGCGTGACGTCAGTTGATCCTGACCGAATTGACATGTTGTTTGAGCGTTTTATAAGTCGAGAGCGCGATGAGCCACCTGATATCGATATTGATTTTGAGCATGAACGCCGTGAGGAAGTTATTCAATATATTTATGGCAAGTATGGCCGTGAGCGTGCAGCATTGACAGCTGAAGTTATTACCTATCGCTGGAGAAGTGCGGTGCGTGAGGTTGGCAAAGTATTGGGTTTCTCATTGGCATGTGTGGATCGTTTGGCAAAAAGCGGTGATCGGTGGTGGCGAAACGATATTTCAGGAGCATCGCTGGCAGAAGCAGGCGTAGATCCATCTGATCCTACCGTGTGTCGCTTAATTGAATTAGTTAAGACGTTGGTGGGTCATCCTCGTCATTTGTCACAGCATGTGGGTGGCTTTGTTATTACGGATCAGCCATTGTGTGAATTAGTGCCTATTGAGAATGCGGCAATGGCTAATCGAACAGTTATTGAATGGGATAAAGATGACATTGATGCAATGGGGATGCTCAAGGTTGATGTGTTGGGTTTAGGTATGTTGACTTGCATACGCAAGTGTTTTGATCTTATTGAGGAGCATCAAGGTCATTCAATGTCATTGGCGACGGTTCCAGCCGAAGACAAAGCTGTTTATGACATGGTTTGTCGTGCTGATACGGTCGGCGTATTTCAGATTGAATCTCGAGCTCAGATGTCGATGTTGCCTCGGCTCAGGCCGCGATGTTTCTATGACCTTGTAATCGAAGTTGCTATTGTTCGGCCTGGTCCGATTCAAGGGCAAATGGTGCACCCATATCTGCGGCGTCGCCAGGGGCGAGAGCGTGTTTCATACCCGAGCCACGCGGTGCGGCGCGTCTTGGAGAAGACATTAGGTGTGCCACTCTTTCAGGAGCAAGCCATGTCGTTGGCTATTGTGGCAGCAGGTTTCACGCCTGGGGAAGCAGATCAATTAAGAAGAGCAATGGCGTCATGGAAACGTCGAGGTAATCAGATGCAAGCCTTTGCAAAAAGGTTTCATGACGGAATGTTACGTGGTGGATATCAAGAGTCATTTGCAGAGAGTTGTTTTGAGCAACTGAAGGGATTTAGTGAGTATGGTTTTCCAGAATCACATGCAGCAAGCTTCGCTTTATTGGTGTATGTGTCAGCATGGCTTAAGTGCCATGAACCAGCAGTATTTGCGGCGGCATTAATGAATAGTCAGCCCATGGGTTTTTATGCTCCTGCTCAGATTATTCGTGATGCCCAAGAGCACGGAGTTGAAATTCTTCCAGTTGATATTTTGCATAGTCATTGGGACTGCACGCTAGAGCGTTCTTCTCATGGGTCTAAGTCGGTTCGTTTAGGAATGCGCGCTGTTAAAGGATTGCGGCGGCAGGATGCGGATGCCATTATTGCTGCGGTAAAAGCAAATAAAGGTATTACAGATTTCGGCGTTATGGGTCTCGCGAGGGCGGCAGGTCTTGGTGCTGCTCAGCTTCGCCCATTAGCAAAGGCAGATGCTTTTCGATCAATGGGTTTGGACCGACGCCAATCGCTGTGGCAGGTTGGCAGCGTTGGCTCAGGCTTATGGCCATCCAAAGAAACAGTCTTCTCGGAACTTCCAGAGAGAGAGCCAGCATCCGTGTCATTGCCGACATGTTCTTTATTTGAGGAGGTTGTTAGTGATTATGGAGCTTTAGGATTGTCACTCAAAGCACATCCAATTTCGTTCTTAAGAAAATGGTTGGATGAGCGAGGATGCCTCGATTCAAGGTATCTCAGAGCAGAAATGTTTCAAGGTAGAGTGAGTGATAAATCATGGGTTATGGTGGCGGGATTGGTGTTATTACGGCAGCGCCCATCAACCGCCAATGGCGTCGTCTTTGTGACGCTAGAAGATGAGTATGGTGTGGTGAATCTTGTCATGCGTCCTGATGTCTATGAATCCAATCGAATAGCGGTACGGAAGGCGGCGGCAGTCTTTGTGTGGGGGCAGCTTGAGCGCAAGGATGGTGTGGCTCATGTGGTGGTCACAAGAATGAATTCATTAGATGGTTTGTGGGGAGAGCTTTGTGAAGGGAACAACAAAATCTCGGTCAGAAGATAGTGATTAGAGCAAAGCCAATAATGATGAGCACAATCACCAAGATAAACATACGGTTTCGCATATCTCGATCGATTGGCGCATAGCGAGAGATATTGCTGCCAATTTGATCTCCACAATCGGGACAAAATTCTGCCTGATCCCACACTTCGGCGCCACAATTTGGACAGTGGCCCGTTTCTTCACTGAAGCGTTCAATGTCTTGGTCGCTTGGGCCTTCGTTAATCATTTTGCTGTGATCATATTATGGTTGGGCACCACGTTGTGTCGCAGTGTAGAGCTTTGCATTGAGGATCGCCGGGACTTGAAGTGTCTTATGTGGCAGTGGGAGCCACCCCCAAACGCATGGATAAAATGGAATCGTTGCTCGCCCCGGAGGTTGAAAGTGATAGCCCAGCGGTATACGGGTATTCAATTCCTTAATAGATCCAAGCCCTTTCCATTGGGAATCTATGGAATGGCTTGCGACACCGCTGCGGCGCATGAGCTCAGGGTCAAATGGTATCCAGCCACATCCGTTAAGATAAAACTCACCCCAGACAATGAAGTTGATTCGACTCTTCACACCTCCGCCACGTTCGAGTCCAATCACAGGTCTTGCCGGAATACCGGCTGCACGGAGTGTGGCAACACAGAGGCAGACAAGATCAGGCGCCGAGCCCAGGCCACCCTGTTTACGCAGCATGTATAAAGCGCCTCGCACGTTGACGCCGAGTAGGCTATCGACCGTGCGGCCGTTGGCAGACACCCCTCTACGCGTAGCGGTGCCAGAAACCTGGGAATGCTTTAGGCAGTAGTGCAATAAGCGTTTCGCCACTAAGTACGGGGCTGTAAGGCGAAGTTCATCGCCCATCACTTCTGTCACAGCATCTTTGAAAATTTGCTGATTCGATTCAATAAAAAGCTCAGGCTTGAGACCATCTTGAACCACGGTTGGGTATTCCTTCGGCCACGTTAGCGTGTAAAGCGCTCGCTCATCAACATACGTCGAGTAGGTCTCCACATCGATTGCAAATGACCAGGTCAGATTTGTTGTGGTCACGGGAGGAATCGTAATTTGGAGTAAGTCATCTCCGTAGAAATAATCTGGAGTGACTCTCGTCAGTTGATTAATATCATTACACGGCTTGCCAGCGAAACTCAAAGTGGTCGTCAGCGTCTTTGTGAGAATGCGGCTGGTCGGAGCCTCTGTGAGAAGGGGCATTAGAACTACAGCATTGTTGACTGAGATATCAGCAAAATCCTCAGATCGGTCGAGCGTGCCCTGCTCATAGAGTTGCCTGGCCGACCGAACGTCGTAAAGCGAATTGAGTCGTATGCTGAAATCAAGATGAAGTGTTTTACGGTTGTCTAAGAGTAAGGGCACGTGCGGTTCGGGAACAGGCACGATATTTTCGGGGCTCGTTGTTTGTAGTGTGGGCGTTGCAAACACCGGTTGCGTGTTGGTTGGTGGTATCTGGCTGTTTTGAGTGCCCTGGCCAACCTGGGCGCCTGCAGAAAAGACAACAGCCCCGCTATAAGCAGGGCTATTGATGAACACCATAATCAACAGAAGGTTTTGGAACCGGGCAATCAATGGCTTGAGTCGCATCAAATTCTACTCCTGAGATCAAGGTAGACCGGGAGTACATAATAGGCGGGCCATTGAGTGGTTGGCTTACACAGCGCTCGGAGGCTCACTTCATTGGTTCTGGGGTGGTTGTATCTTCCTCAGAGGTGACCACAATCGCCGTAGACTCGTTGGCGACGATTTCATTTTCTGGAATGCTCGGTCGGGTACTCATCGCCGGTTCCGGCATTGGGGCCAAGAAAATTTCAACACGACGATTTGCTTGAGTGCCGCCTGGTTCGTTGTCGATCAGTGGACGGTTTTCACCGAAGCCTGCAACCATCACATGCTTTGGATTAACACCTTGCTCGACCAAGATGTCTCGCACCGAAATAGCGCGATGGACAGAAAGGTGTGTATTGGTTTTGTGATTGTTCCGTGAGGCACTGATCGGCACGTCATCAGTATGGCCGACAACGGTGACTTCGAGATCCTCAGCACTGTCGGAAGCAAGAATGTGAGCCACCTCGGTCAGTGTGGTTCTTGCCTCTTCTGTGAGCGCTGTCTTACCTGGTGAAAAGGTAAAATCACTCTTGAGTCTAAGCATGTCTAGTTGTGGATCAAAGACAATCAGATCAGGGTATTGCCGCGAAAGCGCTTCAAGTGCGACGCTCACGTCAGCGGGCAGCTTTCCAAATTCAAGCTGGCTGATGCGGGCCAGAGCAAGATCAGTGCTGGCGGCATGTTCGTTGACCGTTGACTGCAAGACTTCAATCTGTTCACCAGATTGGTCAAGCTCATCGAGTGCCAAGGCCAGTTGTCGGCGTAGCGTTTCCGCGTTAGCGCGGGCCACATCCCTTTCTTCGTCTGAAGCGACGAGTTGCTCTTGTGTTGAGCGGTACGATTTCAGCAGCTGGTCATACTTATCCTGTTGGACACAGCCGTTAGAAGCAAAAAGGAATCCGCTTCCAATAGTTCCAGTTAATGCGATGATGAATTTTTGGCGCATAGCTCAGCCCTTCCTGTTCATCCATGGGTCGATAAAGCGAGCACAATTTCTGCTACTAGTGTAGCGGTCTTTCAGAGATATGCTACAGCCTGGGTCAATTGATGGAAGAGAGGCACCTGGAGTGATGAGATGCGAC
>CALCOW010000006.1 GCA_937899935.1 uncultured Phycisphaerae bacterium | reverse complement strand
TGAATTCAAATGTCCAAGATACGCATCAACATCTATGAAGGCCTCTTTCTTTTCCCGGCCTCAGTGGCCACTGATCTGGAGGCCGCTGCTGACCATGTCAAAGAACTGCTCGCAAGAGCCGATGCAGAGATTATCTCCTTTGCCAAATGGGAAGAAAGACGTCTTGCCTATGACATTCAAGGGAATAAAAGAGGCATTTACTTCCTCACCTACTTTAAGGCTGCCGCCGACAAGATTGCCAATATCGAGCAGGGATGCAACCTCTCGGAGCGGCTGCTCCGGGGCATGGTGACGCGGGCCGATCATGTCACGCAAGAGCAGATTGAGGAATCTGATGGCCAGGCTCAATTAGCGGATGAGATTAAGCTGCGTTCTGAAGCACCTGCAACCACATCCTCAGCCCCTGCCGCCACCACGGAACAGGCTGAAGAGTCCATTGCGACGATGGAAACCGTTGTTGACCAAGAACCTGTGATTCATGCAGTTGAAACAGAAATGCCCAGCGAAAACACCGAAACCAGCTAAATCCGCAACCTGTCGCGCACGGGCCCTTTTTCTGACTCATTGGCTCTCAGCGACTATGCTTTTGTAAATGCTTTGAGTACAGGGAGGTCACCATGGCAAACTTCAACCGCGTCTTTCTGATGGGCAATCTCACCCGGGACGTTGAACTTAAGTACACCCCAAGCAACCAGGCGGTGGCGAATATTGGCTTGGCAGTCAACCGGCGATACAAGACCAAAGATACTGGTGAACAACGGGAGGAAACGACCTTTGTTGACTGCGAAGCATGGGGTCGAACTGCAGAAGTAATGAACCAGTACCTGGCCAAGGGGCGCCCCGTCTTCATCGAAGGTCGCCTCAAGCTCGATACCTGGCAAGATCAAAACGGAGGCAATCGATCCAAACTGAAGGTCGTGGTCGAGAACTTCCAGTTCGTTGATTCGCGTGGCGGTGGCGGAGGCGGCGGACAACAAGCCGCACCGGCTGCGGCCAGTGGCGGCGGACAGCATGAACCAGTCAGTGAAGCTGACATCCCCTTCTAGCCTCTCTCAGGCAAGCCCGGGCCCAAAAATACGATGATTGCAGGACAGCCACACAAGTTGGTTGATCCTGCTATAGTTTTCGACCCACAACTTATGGTGCTGCCGGCACCATGCGTTGGGGTGCCCGTCACTGTGACAGGCACTCCTCACCGTCACTTGAACGAGGACAGCGCACCATGGCAAAGAAACGTACCAATCTATTGTTGCTCGAAAACGTCGAGGGCCTTGGCATCGTCGGCGATGTGGTCCGATGCAAGCGTGGCTATGCAAGTAACTACTTGATCCCCCATGGCCTGGCTGAGCCACCAACCAAGCATCGCATTGAAGCACTTGCTGAACGTCGAGCTGAAGCGGAAGCTGAACTCCAGGCACTGCGAGCAGCCCGTGAAGAACTCATCAGCCGCATGGAAACCGTGACGATCGACGTAGTGCGAAGTTGCAACGATCAAGGCGCTCTGTATGGATCGGTCACGCAACGCGATATCGCTGATGCCCTGATAGAAAGTGGATATAACGTTGCGGTTCGCTCAGTAAGGCTCGCCCAGTCGATCCGTCGAGTTGGCGAATATACCGTGGTGATTCAGTTCGACAAGGATCTCAAAACAGACATCACCCTGATGGTCAAGCCTGATCGTGCACTTGAAGAGTTCGAAGATACTGACGAAGAAACGGAAGGCCAAGAAGGTGACGAGCAGGCCTCTGAGAACGAAGAAGGTGCACCAGCACCAGAAGCCCAAGAGGCGGCGGCTGAATAACAGCTTTTCCCAAACGCTCTGACAGAATAAAACCGCCCGCCGAAACAAGGCGGGCGTTTTCTTGTGGTTAGTTAATTATCAGACTGCTGAAGCAGTGGCTTGATGTGGCAGCGCGGGAGGTGCCGCGGAACGCTCCTGAACAAATCTCGCCTCAAGATAGCGAGCGACATAATCCAGAATACTGGTGGCCTCCGGGATCTCAGGATTGCTGGTGGCCCCCATTGGATCGAAACGCATTCCCCGAAAACGATCGCAAGCGGCCTGCAAGGGCAAGCCATACTGCAGCGCCAGACTAAAAGCGCGCGTAAAACCTTGAATCAGACCAGAGAGCGTCGAGCCCTCCTTGCTCATTTTGATGAAGATTTCACCGACCTGCCCATTTTCAAACAGACCAATCGTCAAATACCCTTCGTGCCCTGTGATCGCAAACTTATGGGTGACTGAACTTCGCGTCGTAGGGAGTACCGATCGTCCGTGTGTTGCTGCCATATGCTGGGGCTACCTCCGTGCAAACTTACTGTCCACCAACAAGATCGGCAGCCCCTATCGAAGACCTGCAAGAATGGGCCCGACAAAAGCAGCCACCAAAAAAGTCGCCTTAGCCAGCCTCATCAGATCCCTGCTCTCCGACCGAGTGGGCACTTCGCAAACGCGTTGCCAAGATGGCCGCAACCACCTCTGAATCAAAGTCTTCAGCTGGTGGTCGATAGTAGAAATCGATCACCCCCTGCGAATCTGGCTGCCCAACCACCCTTCGCAGGCCAGGAGCATTGGAAAGCTGCGCCTCGAGCAAATGTCCATTGGTTGTCTTGAAAACCAGATCATCAGGCGTTCGTAGGATTGAGCGCACGCCCAACGCCGCCGCAAGCACCCGAACCCGATGGAGATCGGCCAAACGCTGGGAAACCACAGGCAACTGGCCATAAGCACTCTCAAGGGCGCCAACGGCCATGTCCACCTGCCGCTCATTAGTGGCTTCAGCGAAACGGCGATAGGCATCCAACCTTCGTGCCTCAGATGGAATATAACCTCGGGGCAAACCCACCTGAATACGCAAATCCAGCTGCGGCGAGGGTGGTGGCTCAGGCTCGCGCTTCAGCTGCCGAACGGCTTTCTCGAGAAGTCGACAGTACAACTCATAACCAATTGTTGAGATGTGGCCTGACTGCTCAGCACCCAACAGATTTCCTGCACCGCGAATTTCCAGATCACGTAAGGCGATCTGGTACCCAGCTCCCAACATACTAAAGCCCTCAATAGCCTTGAGTCGCTGCAGTGCAATGGGCGTCGGCGGACGATCACGTGGCAACAAGAGGTAGCAGTAGGCCCTATTTTTGTATCGACCCACCCGACCACGAAGTTGATGCAGCTGCGCCAAACCAAACTGATGGGCCTGATCCACAATCATCGTATTGGCGTTGGGTATATCGATGCCCGATTCGATAATGGTGGTGCATACGAGCACATCTATTTCTCGCCGGATAAACGCCAGCATGACTTGCTCAAGTTCACGTGGGCGCATTTGACCATGTCCAATGGCAATTTTCGCGTCGGGCACCAGGCGCTGCACATCATCAGCGGTGGTCTGAATACTGTGAACCCGATTATGCAGATAAAAGACCTGCCCTTCTCTGGCCAATTCACGTTCAAGTGCACGTGCAATACGCGCTTTGTCATAGGCCATCACCTCGGTCACAACAGCACGACGATCCAGTGGCGGCGTTTTTAATGAACTAATGTCACGCAGCCCCAACATGGCCATGTGCAGTGTTCTTGGAATAGGCGTCGCACTCAATGTAAGAACATCAACCGTAGCGCGCATCGCCAACAGACGCTGCTTATGCTCAACGCCAAATCGCTGTTCCTCATCGATGATGACTAATCCTAGATCAGCAAAGCGAATATCACTGCTCAAGATCCGATGCGTACCAATCAGCACATCGATCTCGCCACTGGCGACACGTTCGGCGATTTCCTTTTGATCACTGCCACCCTTAAACCGACTCAACGACTCGACCACCATTGGATACCCGGCCATTCGAGAGGCAAAAGTCCGGTCATGCTGTTCGGCAAGCACCGTGGTCGGCACCAGCACCGCGACCTGTTTGCCTGCCGCAACGGCTTTGAATGCGGCGCGGACGGCCACCTCCGTCTTGCCAAATCCAACATCACCACAGATCAGCCGATCCATTGGACGCCATCGCTCCATGTCACGTTTCACATGGGCAATTGCATCAAGTTGATCATCTGTTTCGTCATATGGGAAAGAGGCCTCAAATTCTGACTGCCAAGCCGCGTCAGGCTCGTATTTAATACCTTTGACAGAGGCTCTGGCCGCCTGCACACGCAGAAGATCACCGGCAAATGACTCGACCGCCCCCGCCACATCTGCCTTTTGCTTGGCCCATGTCTTACTTCCAAGGGTGGAGAGCTTTGGATCTCCGTGGAACGCGCCAATGTATTTTTGTACTAGGTCAATCCGCGTCACCGGCACATGCACGAGCGCCCGCTTGGCAAACTCAAGCGTGACGTACTCCTCCACCTCCGGCCCATCCGACTGTTTGACCCGTGACCGGGGCGTCATACCAAGGTACCGGGCCACCCCGTGATCTCGATGCACCACAAGATCGCCAACCGCAATTTCGACAAACCGGTCAATGCCGGGCAATTCAATTCCAGACTGGTCTTGATGGGGCCCCACCTGATCTTGGATGGCCCCC
>CALCOW010000005.1 GCA_937899935.1 uncultured Phycisphaerae bacterium | reverse complement strand
TTTTCATCGGGACAACTATCACCGGAACACTGGCTGGTCTCATCCAAAGCCTGGTGCGGTGACAACGGTGGCGTGAGTCCTGAAAATATCACATTGGTTGACGACATTGATCACGGAAGACCTATCAAAGCACTCCGACTTGCCGCCAATGGTGATGACTACACTG
This sequence comes from uncultured Phycisphaerae bacterium, assembly GCA_937899935.1. Taxonomy (GTDB): domain Bacteria; phylum Planctomycetota; class Phycisphaerae; order Phycisphaerales; family SM1A02; genus JAQWNP01. The sequence goes on along the minus strand of CALCOW010000005.1, from coordinate 6,011 downwards.
GCCCAGTGACTCACAATGGCCGAAACACCCGCGTCGGCGCCGCTATTGCAACGCGACAATACTTCGCATCCGGCCGCTATGAAGTACGTGCAAAAGTGGCACCAGAACTCGGCGTTTGTACCGCCTTTTGGCCCTTTCACTACATCGATTATTACCCGAGTCAACCCGGCTATTGGCATGAGCCAAATCCTCGTCGCAATACCGAAATCGATTGGGAGTTTCCTACCGATCTACAAGGGGGCGATAGCGATGCAGAAGCATTTGGACTCGACCCCGCTGAAATTGCATTCACCAATGCGAGAACGAATAGTTGGGGCGGACAGTTTGGTGGAGAAGGCGGCGAGCACAAAGGTCGCCGTGTTCTACGTGATATCAACCAAAACATACTTGACCTCGCTCAAGAGAGTCTCGATGGGAAATACCACACCTACACCATTGAATGGCATAGCGGCGCCGACCTTGGTGATGAAGGCGATACAAGAGATCCCAATAACACTGGTTACGTACGCTGGTATTTTGATGGCCTTCTCATTGACGAGTTAAGAGACGCCCCATTTGGACAAGGCAACGTGCCTTTTCGTGCAGCACGCTTCTGGCTCGGCGTGTGGTTTCCCGCTTCTGGCTACGGTGACCATGTAGGCTGGGCGGGGTCACCGAACTTTGATACCACCGCTCTCTACATTGCTTCTGTAAAGATCACCCCATTTTTAGATCCAAGAGATTCTTGGGAATCCGAGACCGTACCCAACCTCGCCTGGGCGTCACCTGATTTATACCCCGATCCGATCGATCCAATCAGTCAAATATGCCGATGCGACATAAATGAAGATGGCCAAGTTGGCGTTGCTGACTTCAGCTATTTTCTGGTTGCTTGGGGAACAGAAAACGCCTTTGCTGATATCGATGACAGTGGCATCGTCGATATTGCTGATTTCTCGATTTTTCTGATTAACTTCGGGCAATTCTGCTCAGAATAGCCGCACGGAACTCATCTCAATGGCTGGGGATCGGGCCCACTTGACGTAAGCACCCCGAGACAGTGAAATCGACCTGACAGAGTTTGGACGACCGCGCCTTGAGCTGAAACGTGGCACCTTGTCAGGAGATATAGATAGTGGTTAAGCAATTCCTTTTCGTATGTACACTCATTGGGTGCCTCCTCGCTATTGGCGGATGCGATGACACCGACATCGGATCAATCGAGATCAGCCTAAAGGCTGATGGCTCCGGCGATCTGACGGTGGTACGGGTGATGAATTCATCTACGGATGCCAGTGCCTCAGATATTCAAGGCGTGAACTGGGACTCCAGTGCTTCACTGGTTGTGACCAAAGGCAGCTTTCAGCAACTCTCTTCGTTGAAATTCGGCGAAGTGACATTTGAAATGAAAGACCATGGTTTTCTTCGCGTCGAATTACCACGCGGCGCTGATGTAGTGTGGCCAACCTTGTTAACGGTCTTTGATACTAAGGACCGAGCTACACTGAAAGATAATGTCAAGAAAACAAGTGTTGGCACTTTATCAATGAACTCAGTCAAGATCGTATTGAATCTTGCCAAAAAACCTATCAGCTGCGGAGTCGCCGAATCAGTCGTGTTAGGACTCAGCCCCAGTATCGAAAAACAAACAGTTACTCTGAACATACCACTCGATCTGATTCGAGCAGGTGGCCACCCAATCGTTTGGGATATCACGTGGTAAACCACCGTCTAGAGGTCTGCACAACTTTTGGTCAGCGTGAGCAGGTGACACGTCCTTAATGGTCAAGCCAGAATTAAGATCTGAGCCTCCAGACAGCCCACCACCTTCACTTTGGCGGTCCGCCGTCAAACTTGCGTTTGAAGCGGGACCAGCGAGTATTCTGGCCGTATTGTGGGTCATCCTGCCAGCAACGGCTGGCTTATGGCTGCTATCTGCACTGGCCCCCGTATCTGAGTTCCTCGATTCACAAGGCACTGGTGGCTTCGTTCTATTCATTGTCATTTTTATGATTACGTCCGGACTTGGCTTACTGCCGACCTACGCGCAGGCAGTGCTTGCTGGTTGGGTCTGGGGCATCACCTGGGGATCAATCGGCACCATTGCTGGTTTCACAGGCGGCGCTTTAATTGGCTACGGAATTAGCCGCCTTGTTGCACGCCAACGTATTGATCATCTTATCAACCGTTATCCAAAAGCTCGCGTCATTAGGAGTGCCCTTATTGGCCGCAGTGATTGGCGCACATTTGGACTTGTAACACTCCTAAGAATACCACCAAATGCACCTTTCGCAGTGAGCAACTTAGTAATGGCATCCTGTGGCGTGCGTTTACTACCATATGTATGTGGCACCGTATTAGGCATGATGCCGCGTTCAATAGTTTTTGTCACTTTCGCAACACTTGCTTCTCAAGCCACCGCTGTTTCAACTGGCGAGGAAGTCCGCGACATACAGGATTTCATTAAGAGTGGTCCTGGCCTCGTCGTATTCTTAGTTGGAGCTGCAATACTAGTTATTGTTCTAATGATTATTGCTGGCATTTCACAAAAGGCCCTTGAGCGTTTAGTTCAGCAAGGAGAAACAGAGGCATGACTGCCAGTCTCATTATTAATGGCCTTTTATTGTTCGAAGTTCTATTCGATCTTGCCACTATTGCTTACATCCTCGGCCGTCGACATGCGAGACCCAACTCAACCCTAACGTGGATCATTGTCATTATTGTGGCACCCTTTGTGGGACCAGTCATCTATTTTCTCTTTGGAGAACCCTGGCTCAGCTCACGCCGGATCCGCCGGCAAGCAAAAATTCTCCAGCAATTACACGCATCACCCTTGCATTCTGCCAGTCTCATTCGTGCGAGCCATGCTGATTTGTCACCTCGCCTCGAATCTATTGCTCATCTTGCTGAGGCGGTCTCAGGATATGAACCCCAAGCAGGCAATACGATGCGCCTCATTAATGACACCGCTGAAATGGTTACTTCGCTGGTGCATGACATCGGACAATCAAGCCATCACGTCAACATACTTACCTATATTTTTCTGGATGACGAGAGTGGCCAAGCCGTGGCCCAAGCGATGATACAAGCCGCAGAGCGGGGCATTACATGCAGACTTCTTGTTGATTCTCTTGGTAGTCGCCAATTCCTAAAATCAGAGCTTCCAGACAAGATGAGAGAAGCAGGCGTACACGTCTGTGAAGCCCTGCCAACGAATCTAATTCGCGCAGTTGCCGGACGCTTCGATCTCCGAAATCACCGCAAGATAGCGGTCATTGACGGCCAAATTGCTTATACAGGAAGTCACAATCTAGCCAGTGCGTCGTTTGCTATTAAGCCAAAATTCGCACCGTGGGTTGATGCAACGGTGCGACTCATGGGTCCAGTCGCGAGAGACCTTCAGAAAATTTTTATAGAGGATTGGTTTCTTGAAACTGGAGATTCACTTCTTGAATTGCTTGATATACACCCCACTATCCATCCATCTTCAAATGTCATTGCGCAAATACTTGGCACTGGACCTAACTCAGAAAATGATGCGATGTCGCAACTCATCATTACGCTCATGCACTTAGCGAATGATGAGCTCATATTAACAACACCCTATTTCGTGCCTGATCAACCGACAGTTGCCGCACTTTGCACCGCGGGTCGGCGTGGTGTCAAAACAACACTTGTGGTTCCAAAACGCAACGACTCTCGCCTTGTTAGTGCGGCCAGCAGAAGCTACTACCTGAGTCTTCTTGAATCGAATGTGCGTATTCGCGAATATACCAAAGGACTCTTACATGCCAAGACTGTTTCTGTTGACAAGCAATTGGCCTTAGTGACATCAGCCAATCTAGACCGCCGTAGCTTCGAGTTGAATCTCGAGGTAAGCATGCTCGTTTATGACACGGATTTTGCCAGTGAATTGAGGTTCTTACAGCAGTCTTATATAGACAGCAGCAACTTGATCAATCTCAGAGAGTGGGAAGCTCGCCCATTCTGGCGCCGCATCATCGATAATGCGGCGGGCACAGTAAGTCCATTGCTTTAACAATCTTCAACTAGTTGCTACTGTCGAGATCTATCCGTAACTCATTTGACATGAGATATAGCTCTCGGCCAATCTCGTCATGATAGCGATCGAATGCCATGACCGTAATAAAGTAGCTCTTGCCGAGACGGAGCGCGAGTTCTACATGTGACTCTTCAGTAGTTTCAATTTCGATGTCATGAGGAGGCAATTGGTATTGCTGGTCATACATTTCTGGACGCCATCCGGACTCACTACTCCAATATTTCAATGTCTTTGGTGCGCCATAAAAGGAACTGTAGTACCAACCACGGCTCTGTGTAGCGACATAGACTCGATAACCTAACAAGTCGTTGTCATTATCTTTTGCAGGCTTCCATGCAATCGTGACATTTGCGATTTTACTGGCGCCATTCTTTTCAATAGTTATCTTTTTGAACCTGACCATACCTGGCTGAAAGCGAGAGATCTGCTCTGTGGGAGTCCAGTCCGCATCATCTTTGTAGGTCTTGCCCCAGCCATACTGTGGGTCGAGTGGTGTTACATAGTGGAACTTTCGCTCATAACTGCGCCCAGCATTGTCTACTTCTCGAAAGTAATTCCAAGAGCCAACTTGGCTTCCATTTATTTTTGGAAGTCCGGTATCCACGAGCTCAAAGCGATGAGGTAAGACATCGATCCACTCGGGATGCTCAGCCAATTCAACAATTGATGGAATGCTGCTATCGGTAGCTATAGGCGAAAGACCATTTCCAGCAATAAGGTCTGCATCAAAGATATGCCAATCATCCTCGTACCAGACTTCCGCTGCAACATGGCTATCGAGATTAACAAGTCTTGCTGGATAGCCTCCGGCGAGGAAAAGATCAACGGCAAGCCGCGCGGCCTGCCTCGGCTTCATGATGTTCGCCTCAAGCAACAACAACGGATCAGAAACCTCATGGCCATCCGAATACACCAGTTTTACTCCACTTCGATTCACACTCACTCGTTGCAAAAAGCTCAACAGTGCAAGGTGCCGCTGCATATCAGTGGTCGCTCCTGAAGTGACCTCTTCAAATATGGTTTTTAAAACAAGAGGTCTGTTAATCCCAATGAGCTGCTTTTCCAATTCTGCAATATAAGCAAGATTTGTCTGATATTGATTAACGCGATCAGGAAATTGATCGCTGGAATATCGATCAGACGTATAGCTCGTACCCAAGACTTCAAACTGGGAGACATCCAGATCTTTCAAGTAAGCCACGGTCGAAAGCTCATCCCATCCATGTCTCCGATGAAAGGCGCCGGCCCACAAGCTCACAACGAAGCAAATAATAAGAACAGAGATGACTGTTACTACTGTTGCTCTTCCCTGTCTGTGATGAGCAGGCGTTGTCATGGGGGCGTCATTACTTCTTGCGACTTGACCATGTCATTGCGGCCAATGGAAATTTCATTAGACATTGGATAGAGCTGCTTACCACAAGCTTCGTGATACTTATCGATTGGCATCACCGTGACATATACAGCACCAGAGGCTGGAATCTTGATTTCAACACATTGTTCTGTCGTAGGAATCACCAGTGTAGATGATGATGGCAGCTGAAAAAGTGCCGCTTTCATTTCCGGTACCCATCGACGTTCGGGCTGCCAATACTCTTGAACCGAATGACCTCCAAGAAACGAACTGTAGTTCCAACCTCGCGGCCTGTTCCGTACATAAACCCGATAACCCACTACATCATTATCACCATCAACTGAAGCATGCCAACACACCGTCGCGATATCATCTTGAATGGTCACCTCGTCGTAAGCTGGAGCGCTAGGCAAGAAACGAACTGGAATTTGCTCAGCATCAGTGATCTCAGGAATAACTTTGCGAGCATCATAAGACCACCCATAAGCAGTATCACCCCTTCGACCGATACCTACTTTTTCAATATACAAAGCGCGTGGTTCTGGCTGTGTCTTTGGTTCTGGTTGCAACCCATAATAAAGAGACGACCGAGACATCACACTTCTCTTGATCGGG
>CALCOW010000004.1 GCA_937899935.1 uncultured Phycisphaerae bacterium | reverse complement strand
AGAATAACCCACTCCGGCGTCGTCACCGTGGTCCCAAATGCAATCTGTTTAATCAATGCCCAGATGAATAACATGACCAAGGCAAAAGCGAGTCCAAAAAGCACCCATCCGATGTAGGTTCCCACACCTAAGTCAGAAGAACGCTCTGAATCTGATGAATGTTGTTCGGGCTTCTTTTCATCCATTTGACTTTTCTTCTCTATGAGCACCAACAGGCCTCAGACTTCTGACGCCTTTAGCTGACCATACCCTCAACGTGAAAGAGCTTGTTATAAATCTTCCACTGACCTTCGACTTCTAACATCCCAAAAGTATAAGACTCGCGCAGACGCACACTGGCCGTCTGGCCTGCAATGTCACACGAGAGAATCTCAAGCATCTGCTCGGCCTTTGATTCTTCGGGCGAAGGCTGCTGTGAAGCAACAAAACCAGCGAACTCTTCAACGTCCATCTCATGTAGACCATCAGGCAGATAGCCCGTGATCTTTGCTTTCTCATGAAAGACAGCGCGCACCTCGTCCGGATGAGAGGTATAGAGACTGCGGTAATACCGCTCGACACAGTCGGTAATTGCAACGGTTGCACTCATAAAAGGATCCTCTATACAAGGCATCAACAAGCTGCCCAAGTTCATCGTCTGTAAAAAGACACCAGAATCGCTAGCAGATCATTCCAACAATCACTGTTTTTGGCTGGATATCAAGCGACGTTTCTGCATATTCATAAACCAAACCAAAACGGCGCCCAATAAGAATGCAATGACGAGCAAGAGCACCAATCGCCAGGTTAAGAGGTTCACAACTAAGCTCGCTGTTTGATCAGCTTCTTTGGCGGCGTTTTGTATAGACAAGTCAAAACGATCGATCACACTCTCTATTTCTGGAGAACTGATGAGGCTCTGCAATGAGCTTGAGGCCTCCGTGATCGCATCAACTGTTGCCTTTAACTCAACAAGCGTATCTTGACTCTCACCAGGATCAGATTCCACGGCGGTCGAGAATCCAAAAATCTCATCAAGCATCAAACTCGTTTGTTCTACTTGAAGTGTGAGCTCATTCAAAGAGACGCTTGCCGCAGCAAGACTATCGAGCGTCTGCCCCCCACTTTCTAAGGTTTCTGTCAATGAGCGGTTGATGGAGATCAATTCTTCT
>CALCOW010000003.1 GCA_937899935.1 uncultured Phycisphaerae bacterium | reverse complement strand
GGTGTAGATCAGGATCTCTGGGCGCGCTGTTTTTGTAGCGGCAAGTTCTTTGCCAAAATCTTTCGGAATAATGACCGCAGCTGGTACATGGCCGGTACGCACTGCTCTCCAAGCCTCCTTGCGGGGCGGTTCATCAGAACTGGTGCTAGGTGGTGGAGGAATCACCATGATGCCAACATTGCTGTTCTTGATCCAATTCACAATGGCGTGGCTTTGAGATGAGTTATCTAGATCAACAAACATTACCTTGACGGATCGATCGCCTTCCGTGCTCACTGTCATGCCACCAAAGACGAGTGCAAGAATGGTGAAGAATACAATTGGTAATACGAAAGCCAGACCAAGACTAATCCAGTCTCGATAAACCCGTATCGCTGCAACACGGAAAATAGTAAAAATCACTCGCGTAACTCCCGTCCGGTGAGATGTAGAAATACATCATGTAGACTCGGAAGTTTTATATGAATATTACCAATCTGTGTTTGAATGTCCTGGAGTCTAACAATGATGTCTGGTAGCTCTTGCCAGACATCCCGAACCTGGATACGAATGACACAGTCATCATAAGTCCAGTGATCAGGCAGTAGTTGGGCTTGTTTCTGGTCAAGCGGGCACTCAATTACAATCACTCGATCTGAACCAATGGTGTGGGCCACAAGTTCATCAAATGAACCTTGGGCGATTGGTTTGCCATGATCAATAATGATAATTCGATCGCAAAGTGTCTCTGCTTCATCGAGTTGATGGGTTGTCAGTAGAAGAGTCGCACCATTTTGTTGTAGTGTGCGGAGCATCTGCCAGATACATTCGCGAGCCTGAGGATCAACGCCAACCGTTGGTTCGTCAAGGAGTATGAACGCTGGTTCATGGAGAATGCCACACGCAATGTTTAAGCGTCGTTTCATGCCGGTCGAAAAGTTGTGGATCGGTTCATCAGCTCGATCCTCAAGATCAGCCCAATTTAGAGCCCAGCCTGCTCGTTCTTTAGCGGCATGGCCTGTGACTCCATAAAGTGCACCGAAGACAGATAGGTTTTCACGTGCAGTCAGGTTTGGATAGAGCGCTAAATTTTGGGGTACTGCGCCGAGACGATCTGTCACAACGCGACTGCGCGATCGGCCTCGGACGGGTTCTCCAAAGAGACGTATTGAGCCGCTATTGATAAGGACATGACCGGTAATAGCCCGGATAAGGGTGGTTTTGCCTGCACCGTTTGGTCCTAGCAGACCAACAAATTCGCCTGAAGAGATATGAAGTGTGGCTTTATCAAGCGCAGTATTTCTGCGAAAACACTTCGTCACATCATCGACAGAAAGGACTTGACTGTTTGGATCATTCATACAAACACGTCAGTTGGCTACTATGACAGAGGATTCCCGAGACGTGACTCAGTGGCAGGCACAATAAAATTCAGAATCTTCAATAGAACAGCAGCTGGGCTGCCAATGGCATCGATGTCACAAATAATGTCCCTGTCATAATGGGCAAGCACTGGTGCCGTTTCTTTTTGGTACACGTTGAAACGGCGGCGTATTACAGTTTCATCAATATCGTCAGGACGCCTCTGTGTTTGGGCTCGATGCCTCAGTCTTTCTACCATTTGGTCAATATCTTGGCACACAAGGTGCACGACCCCAAGAACGTCAAGATACTGATCCATCGCCAGTGCCTGTGGTTTACTTCGTGGGATCCCATCGAGTAAAAGGACATCTCTATCGGGGTTATACAATTGACCTTCGATCATACTTTGGACATGAGTATGCCAAACTTGAATAGTCAAATCATCTGGCACCAGTAGACCCTCTGTAGAGTACTTTAAGAATTCCTTGCCAAGATCACTATCGCGATCAAGAGCTCGGAACATGTCGCCAGTTCCAAGATGACAAAAGCCAGGTATGGACGACAACATGGCACCCTGGGTACCTTTTCCAACACCGGGGGGGCCAAAAAGAAGGATGGAGGCATATGACGCTTGCATTGTGCTTTTATTTTACTTTCGAGTTAGAGGCTTGGAGGCTTGTCCAGATCTACCAGTATCGTGGACCTGCTGTGGACCGCAATGGGCCATTGAGGCCAAAATGGGTGGATTTCGCCAGAACCAGGGGTGAGCAGAGAATCATCGGCAGAAGCCCTCTGGCCGAGGGCGGATTCGTTGTCTATGGTGCTATCTCATGGAAGGTCTAAGTCGAAGATGGATGAGGCGTCACCCAGAAATGGGGTCTGAGATTGATCTATCGGGCACAAGCCTGCCGCCCCTGATTCAGCGTATTTTGCTCTCACGTGGATTCACTTCAGCAACTCAGGTTGATCAGTTTTGTGACCCCACGCTTGCAGATCTGCATCCACCTGACCAGCTTCCGGGAGTGGCTCCAGCATCAAAACGGATCATCGAGGCTTTGGATGGTGGCCGGTGCATCGTCATTTATGGTGATTATGACGTTGATGGCATTACAGCCACATCCATTCTGTACCACATGATGAAGGCACTCAGGCCAGATGCAGATGTGCGTACATTTGTGCCCCATAGACTTGAGGATGGGTATGGGCTTAACGCCACATGTCTTGAGCAACTCGCAGATGAGGGGTGTGATCTTGTTGTCTCTGTCGACTGTGGAATCACTGCTTCTCAACCTGTTCTGGCGGCACGAAGAGCGGGTCTCGAGGTCATTATTACAGATCACCACGCGCTCTCGGCAGATGGGTCACTCCCAGATGCAGACGTACTCGTCCATCCAAGTCTTCCAGAAAGTCAGTACCCATTTCGTGATCTGAGTGGTGCTGGTGTGGCCTATAAGCTCGCTTGGCAATTGGCAGTTGACTGGTGTGGCTCACAGCGAGTGAGTGAGAAGCTACGTAACCTACTCCTTGACTTACTGCCTCTGGTATCGCTGGGGACCATCGCAGATGTCGTTCCACTCCTGGGCGAGAATCGAATTCTCGCACGTTGGGGTTTGCGGCGTATGTTGTGCACCAATCTCACTGGTCTTCAATCTCTTATTGAGGTATCTGGTGTTGCTAAAGGTCGTATTGATGCTGAAACGGTTGGCTTTCGATTGGCGCCGCGATTGAACGCTTGTGGTCGGATGGGGCATGCAAGACACGCAATAGAATTGTTGACCACCGCTACACAAGAAGAAAGTCGCAACATTGCGACAGAACTCACACAACTGAACACACAACGACAGGCACTTGAGGCAATCATTCTAGAAGAGGCTTGTCACTTAGCAGAGTCAGAAGGTATGACGTCGGAGAATTGCCGAGTCATTGTTCTTGCCAATGAGGGTTGGCATCCCGGTGTGGTGGGCATCGTCTGTTCGCGTCTTGCAGAGAAGTATGGGCGCCCTACTGTTTTGCTCAACCAGGATGGAGATGTTTGTAAGGGATCTGCACGCAGTATTCCTGGTTACTCAATTCACGATGCACTTGTTTCTCAAGCAACATTGCTAGATTCCTACGGCGGACACTCAGCAGCGGCAGGCTTAACAGTCCAGACCTCTCGATTACAGCAATTGACCGAGGGTATGAAAGAGCATGCCAACCAGCATATTGCTCAAGAACACTTGATTCCTGAGCTTGACATAGATTGCGACGCACAATTGGGGGAGCTCAACGAAACAGCAATAACGGCGCTCACACGATTGTCTCCATTTGGACAGGGTAATCGGCGACCTGTTGTTTGTGTACGCAATGTGCGTTTGATGAAAGATCCACAGCCTTTTGGTAAAGAAGGCAATCACTTAGCGCTGCTCGTAAAGGATGAATCAGGAGGCGCGCCAATACAGCAACGAATGGTATGGTGGCGGTCAAGCCAGTACGGTAATCAACTCACTCGTGGTATGCAGCTGGACATTGCAGCATCTCCAAAGAAGAGCAGTTATACCCAAAAAATTGAATCTGAAGTGCGTGATGTGAGAGTCCAAAATTCATCGCCAATTTTGCAGAAAGGGGCTTCATGCTAATTGTTGGTGGAATCCTACTTGCGGTCACCGTGGCATTTCAACAATCGTCCGGCTCAGTCGTTACGGCACCAGTTAAACAGAATTTGATCGTTTCTAATATCGAACAACCAGTCAAAGTGACACGAGATGCTCTCGGAATTCCCACGATTCATGGTGAGAACATGTTGGACACCATGTTTGGTGAAGGTTTCGTTCATGGCCAGGATCGGTTTTTCCAAATAGACCTGATGCGACGAATCTTTGCTGGTGAACTCTCTGAACTGATCGGCCCTTCCACACTTCCAATGGATCGTCGTGCTCGTTATCGAAGGCCTCGAGATCTTGTACGCAGGATCTGGGTATCGCTTGATGATGACATGCAAAGGACGCTTCAGAGCTATTGCGATGGAGTCAATGCTGGATTGGCAAGTTTGTCAGAATCGCCTATTGAGTATGGCATTCTTAATACATCACCTGAGCCATGGACTCCTGAGGATTCGTTATTGGTCTATCTCACGATGTTTGACATGTTGCACGAAGATGGAAATCAGGAGTTGCGCAGAGGTGCGCTGAAGGCGGGTGTTCCAAAAGAGCTTTATGATTTTCTAACCTGGCCAGGCGATCGAAGTGATGTTCCTCTGACACCAGATCGTGAACAATTTGTACCTCCGATACCTGGTCCAACAATTATTGATCTTCGTAAAGACATCGTTGTTTCTCCGCCGCTAATCGATCCTGCCCAATTGTCGCCAGTTGAATCAACAGGCGATAGTTCTGAAAATGAACTTGGTGGACAGAACTCCAATAATTGGGCCATTGCGGGCACACGGACGACACATGGAGGCGCGATTATTGCCAATGACCCTCATCTAATGCTACAGGCACCAAACATCTGGTACAGAGCAGTGTTGCAATGGCCCGGTGTTCAAGTTGGGGGTCTTACATTGCCAGGTCTGCCGGGAGTCATTATTGGATCAACAGATAAGATCGCTTGGGGATTTACGAATACCACTGGTGATTTTCGTGACTACGTGGTCGTTGAGGTCGATGCCCAAAATCCCGATGAGTACTATACCCCTGAGGGACAAGAAGCCTTTGGCACAGTAGAAGAAGTGATCAATGTTCGTGGTGGCCGCCGAGAAGTGATGCCACTTAAGACGACTCGCTGGGGTGTTGTTTCAGATCAGCGATGGATGGGTAAGCCCCTCGTTGAGAAGTGGGTTGGCTTGGAACCTGAGATGATCAATATCAATATCCTCGGGATGCTTGATGCTGAAACTATTGAAGATGCGGTAGAGGTCATGCGGTCGTTCTATGGGCCTTCACAAAATGTGATGTTGGCTGACAATACAGGCCGCATTGGATGGATTGTTACTGGATATCTCCCAAAACGCATGGGCTTTGATGGCACTACGCCGACCTCCTGGGCCAACGGTGATATTGGTTGGGAGGGTCCGTTAAACGAGCGTGACCGTCCAGTGATTATTGATCCCCCAAGTGGCATACTTTACACAGCGAATAATCGAACAATGCCTTTTGATCAAGCTGCTCTGATCGGTCAGCGGTGGTCACATCCTGGTCGAGCGATGAGAATTAAAAATTTGCTCGAAGAAACAGAAAATCATAGTGAAGAAAGACAACTAGAAATTCAGTTGGATACTCAGGTACCTTTTTATGATTTCTATAAAGAGCTTATTCTTGAATCAGTTGATCCTGATGATCCTGATGTCGAGTTGAGAACCCTACGTGAGCTTGTTGCTGGATTTAACGGTCGAGCTGATATCGAGCAACGCGGTTTGGCGCTGTTGCAGAGTTTTCATGGTGTACTTCGATCTCAGATGTCTAATGCATTAATGAGCCAGTTCCATCATCCTGCGTTAGAAGAGGCACCGTTTCGTATAAACGAAGAACCACTACGAAGATTGCTTGACCAGAGGCCCGCACATCTACAGCCTGCTGGTTACGACTCATGGCGAGCATGGTTGCGTACGGCCTTATCTCTATCGAAGCAACGCCTGGAGTTCGTGAGTACGCCTTGGGATAGCACCTGGGGTGAAATCAACCGAACGGAGGTGACCCACCCGCTGACCGAGGGCATTCCCTGGCTGGAGGCTCAATTCAATATGCCAGATGAACCAATGCCTGGGCACTTTCGTGCAGTCCGGGTGGGGCAATATGGATTTGGAGCATCAGCGAGGATGGTTGTGAGTCCAGGGCGTCATGAACTGGGCCTGATGCAGATGCCATCGGGACAGTCGGGAGACCCTCGCTCAGAGAACTATGGCAGCATGCAGGAAGCTTGGCTTTCGGGTCAGCCAGCTCCGTTTCTTCCTGGGCCACCAGTGGCTCAGATCTTACTGGTGCCGGAAGCCCCAGCGACCAACTAGCCGAAGCCCTCTCTCGAACCAAGCGTCAGCCGGAAAGGCGTTTTTGATGGTCCAAGGCGCCTTTGGGTGTGGTTTCATCATCTCTTCCGGAGAATGAGTTGGGGTGAGCTATTCTCCGTACTGATCCGGAACCAATCACACTTTCTCCTCGCCCCCCGGGACTGGCACCTCGCCTCCACCCGGGGGCGCCTTGCGCCCATTGGGTCCACTAGTGGCAGGATCAGTTGCCGTTTTGTATCAAGAGGTCTTGTTTATTTTTCCTCAGTACGGCGAGCCAATTTGAGTTGATCCCGGTCTTGATTGGTCGGTCCATAGCAGCCACACACACGGCTGGCGTGTTTGAGACACAAGACGCGTGGGCGTGCATCGGCAAGTGTTGGGGCGCCACCAGACGGTCTTGAGTCATTTGACCAGTGGACGACACCACTGTGTGGCGCGTTACTACGAGGTCTTGAGGGTACGCGCCTTGGTCGCTTTACTTGAATTGTCCGAATAGATGTATCCATGATTTCATCATTGATTACGACGACGTTGGGGGATTCCCAATAACTAGTAGTAGGAAGCCAGCGGTTGGATCTTGTTGTGTTGACAACGTAGTGACTTTGACATGGGTTGTTTGACCATGCGATCACATCACTATGATTTGAGCGGTTCGCCCAAGAGACAATGCTATTGCCAAACGGTCGATCTGCCCATCCAATGACGCTGCCATAAACCACATGAGATTCATGATGGTTAGTGGCCGCAGGCGTGCAGTCATTTAGCCGATTTTTTTTGTTCTTATGTTTCTTTTTCTTGGATCGCTGTTTTTGGCAACTTTGTTTAGATGCTTTTGATGCGCCAATAGTGTCGGCATTAGACGCCCCGGAAACTTCTTGCTGAAAAAGCATGGTCGCAAAGCAGACCAACACAACGATGAATACAGTTCTGATACAAGTCACCTTTTTGCCTCCGGATAACGCCGCCTTTAAAAGCATAGGCGCCATAGAGGAGAAGTCGTAGTTTTTTAAGTGGGGTTCTGCTAGAAATCAGAGGCGAGGATCTTGATTACCAGGCATGAAGTTCGCCAGTCAATGGTTCAACCAAGTCTTTGAGCGTGACGATGCCAATCGCCTGGCGACCATTGCCGTCCTCCGATGCGTCGGTCACGATGGCGAGTGCTTGGCGATGCGCTCGCATTTGTGCAAGTGCTTCAGGCACCGACATGTCGGCGGGGCATTCGAAGCTCGGTTGAATAAGCTCAGACGTCGGTGTGTTTGGTTTCAAAAGAGCATCGAGCATAGAAAGAACACCAATTGGCTGGCCAGAATCATCGACGACTGGAAATCGCGTGTGATGCCGTGCAGCGATCCAAGCAAGTCGCGTGGGTAGGGGGTCGTCCATTGATACAGTGGTCACGCCGGACCATGGAATCATTTCATCACGAACAAGACGTTCTCGTAATGTGAGCATTCGATCTGCGAGTGTCGTTTGGTTCTCCGAGATGACACCAACAGCGATGCCTTCACGAATTAACTGCAACACTCTTTGGCGGGCAGTCGCTGTTTCATCAGCATTTGTGTTAAAGACTAAGCCCGCCAATTGGGCAAGTCCTTGAATAATTGGCAGTAAGAGTGAGATCGTGAGTAGCCAACGGACAATGACCACAACGCGAGCAAGTCGGTACGTCCAGACATCACTGTGCGTTCGGAAGAGATCTTTGGGTAGTGTCTCGGCAAAGATGAACAACAGCGGTGTGAAGATCGCTGTTTCAATGATAATGAGGCTCCATCCCTTTAAGTCCAAGCCAGTCAGCAACTGTGCGATGCTATAACTCGCTAAGTAGCTTGAAGCATTTGTAGCAATGAGAAGTGCGGCCAGAAGTCTGGCTGGATGCATAAGTTCCTTACGAATAGCAACCGCTCTTGGATTTTGGTGAGCCGCTTTAACAGCAAGCCGAACTGGGTTTAGGACATACATTCCTGTTTCCAGCCCCGACCAAAGGGCGGACAAGATGATGCCCAGAATCATAAGTGCAACATAGATAATGATCTCTAGAGGCGTCATTGCACGTCCTCCTTCGATACAGGTATTGATGTTGTTTTCACTAAAGCGGTTGTGACATGATGGCTATCAACGGCTTCAACCTCAATACTTATATTACCAATCTTGACAATATCACCGACCGCTGGGGCGCGTCCAAGTCGATCGAAAATCAACCCGCCAAGTGTGACAACGCTGGTGCGCCAAACAAGATGCCCAAGCACTTCGGGCCAATCTCGGATACTCAGTCCGCCACTGACGCGCCATGCTCCGGGTTCTATTTGCACAGGCGGCTTCGTTTGCTGGTCGGTTTCAGCGACGATGTCGCCGACTAACTCCTCCACAATATCTTCGATCGATACAATTCCTGCTGTTCCACCATATTCGTCTACGGCAATGGCTATTTTTGATGCTGATTCTCGAAAATGCTCTAGTAGTTGATCGAGTGTTGCAATTTCTGGCACATAACGCATCGGATACAGTGCGGAACTGATGTCGCCTGGGCCAAGCTGACTTTGAGTCAAATAAGATTTCACTGAAAGATTGCCCACAATGTGGTCAAGATCGCTGCTATAGACGGGCATGCGCGTGAGTCTTGACTTACTAATAATCTCAAGAATCTTCTCGTGTGATTCCTCTTGATTGATAGCAACCATCTTGACCCGTGGCGTCATCACATCACGAACGCGCATTCGTGATAGGTTCAAAACTTCTTGAAGGCCTCGCTGCTCATCAGTGTCGATGACTCCCTGTCGACCGGAGATTTCTAGAAGGGCCTTGAGTTCCTCTTCATCAAGTTCTGGCGGACTTTCCGGAGGTGATGTGAGGCGACTAAGTGGCGATACAACCCACGAATTAAGGATGACTCGTAATGGACCGATGAACCGGTGCATGGTGAACAACGGTGGCGCCAGTATGCGAATAAAGGCGACTCGGTTGGCATTTGCAAGAACCTTAGGAATGACCTCCCCAACGGCGACAATAATGAGTAAAAACACAATGCCCAAGATGGCTTGAAGCCAAAGAGGAGATCCAGCACGAATTAACAAGACTGAGCTGACAACGAAGTAAAGTACGTTGACCAACATGTTTCCAAAAAGAATGGTAATCAGCAGCATTCTCTGATCAGAGAGAAGTGCTTCTACCGCGCGACCAGCAATTGATCGACGTCTGCGCAAGGCGAGACGTTGACTATGCGTGAGCCCAAACAGGGCCGTCTCGGTAGAAGAGAAACAAGCACTGAGCACTAGTAATATCGCTAGGAGCGCGAATAGAGGGACATCACTTGCTGACCAGTGAATAGATGTGGCCAATGTGATCATGCGATACTGCGTCTTCTTAATGACGCAAACTTTAGAATGGGATGCTTGTGAAATAGAGCCATTAGTCGTGGCACTGGCATAGGGTTCCGTTCATCAGGCTTAAGCTGTCTGATGATGTATATCGTTGGGATCAGCGGTCTTTGCATCATCGGTAATTTGATGATCGGAAGAATCATGGTGTTCACCATCTTTTAGCTGTCCGTCAGCTCTTGCATGCAGTCTAGCGGAGACTTCCTCGCCTCCAAGCTGTCGAACGGCTCTTTCGAGGCGTGCTGTGAAGCGACGAGGAGAAGATTGGTCTTGGAAATAAATAGGTTTACCGATGGTCACACAAATGTGTGACTTCTTAGGCAGTAATCGTCCAGCAGGCATAACATCATCACCACCAGCAACATAAATAGGTACAACAGGGCTTCCTGTAAAGCGAGCCAGCGCTCCTACGCCTGATTTGAAGGCCTTCATCTTTCCAGTCCGTGTTCGAGTTCCTTCTGGATACAGCAATAAATTCCAGCCACGTTTAATAAGATCTCTGGATAGCCGGATGGATGCGAGCGGTGGGCCATTTCGGTCAAATGCAAAGGCGCGGAATCCAGCTGCTACAGCTAAGCCCACAAATCCATACATGAGACGTTTTTTGAAAGTCGTTCCTTGTCGTCCGAAAACATCTTGGGCGGCCGCGACGACCGTTCGCCGTGAGATTGATTTTGGTAACAGGCCTAAGATTGAGACCGTATCAACATGGCTTCGATGATTCGAAGCGAACACATAGGGACCGGGACACTCTTCAAGATACTCAGCGCCTTTGAGCTCCCACGTAATGCGGTTCCCTATTCGAAGGCCATTGGTAGTCAATAAGACCAATGGACGCATGAGTCGAGTCAGGGGACGACGAAACTTCCGCTCTATTTCCGGCGCTGTGTAGACTTGGTATCTCTGATCTTTGCTCATTCGCTGTCCCGAGGTATCTCATCAGCGTGTGATAGTACTTTCTCGAATGCGACTGCATACTGATCGATGAGTTCGTCATCTGCGTTTGGGAACGCGGGTAGTTTTAGGAGAGAGCCATTGCCCTTCACGGTAAAGGGAAGGTCATCAATATCGTATTCTCGAAGTGGCTCATCGTCGGTTTCATCGGCTCTGGCAATCATCGACCAAAAACCATGTGTGAACACAGGCATTTGATGCAGTAGTGGATAACGCGGTGCTTCGATTTGGGCGCCCTCTGCGCGCAACGCAACCGCTAGATCGCCAATAGGTAAACCCGTTGCATCCTCGTCATAGTGGACCAGGTACTCGAAGTAAGTGCGTTCCACATTATCTGGCGCAAGAAAGGCTTTAATACCCAATCTTTCAAGACGTTCGCCAAGTCGGATGCAGTTGTGATTTCGCTTGGCGTTGCGCTCATCTAAGTGTTGCAACTGAACACGAGCGACTGCTGCACTGAGTGGGGACATACGGAATTTATGGCCAAGTCCTGTTGCCGCTAAATATTTATTGAGGGACTCGAGTCCAAGCAGGCGTTCATAGTGCCCGTAACGTATGACTTTTTCATACATTTCTTCATCACTACAAAGGAACATTCCGCCTTCAGATGATGGCACGAGCTTGTTTGCTTGCATACTAAAGACCGCTGCATCTCCAATGGTGCCAATCTTACGACCTTTATAAGTGGCTCCATGCGCATGAGACGCATCTTCTAGGACCAGCAGGCCATACTTTGAAGCAATCTCCATCAATTCGTCCATTTTGGACGGCATGCCAAACAAATGCACAACAACAATGGCTTTGGTTCGATCAGTGATCTTTCGCTCAACATCCTCAGGGCATAAGCCCAAGGTATCTGGATCGAGCTCAGCGAAGACAGGTATTCCGCCCTGGTGAAGAATTGGCATGACGCTTGCCCACCAGGTTGCTGATTGCACAATGACTTCGTCACCAGGACCAATATCAAAGGCGTGCATCGCTCCATGGATACCACCTGTGCCATTGTTGTGAGCAATGGCATATGGAAGGTCTAACCACTGGCGATAGTCTTCCTCAAGTTTTGAAACCTCATCATTAATCGAGATCTCACCACTTCGCAAAACCCGAAGGACAGCTTCTTCATCTTCTGAGGTCAGAATTGGCCAACGAAGGGCCTCTGTTTGATCAAGGCTGATAGCTGGTTGGCCACCAAGCATGGCAGGTCGATTTGATGATGTGGTTGTGGTCATGTCGAGTCAATTCTGAATATGCCCGCCCCAGATGGATTTGGGCGGCTTGTGAACGTTATACCCCCTGGGAATGTGAAGCCATGATACGCGATGGTCTTCTTAAACGGCTCAAATCTGTCCGAAAATGGGGTCTGAAGGGATCCGAGGCGAGGCAGAGCGGATTTGTCGCACCTCGTGATGAGAAGGAGCATGTGTCGTGTAGCGAAGTAACTGGGGGCTGATAGGATCTTGTGTCATGTCCACATCGGCTCCAGATCACGACCGACAAAAGCAATTTGGCAAACCCAGCCCTGAGGGCACTGGGGCCACC
Source organism: uncultured Phycisphaerae bacterium (assembly GCA_937899935.1). GTDB lineage: Bacteria > Planctomycetota > Phycisphaerae > Phycisphaerales > SM1A02 > JAQWNP01. Next base: position 4,835 of record CALCOW010000003.1, on the reverse strand, counting down.
CAAGTTGGAGGTGATGGTCAGACCAAGGATACACGTGAAAACCGCAGCACGATTGTACTTGTCTGTGGTTTTCTAGCGTTGATCCCGTGTGGCGGGTGGATTCTCGGGTGCATTGCGTGGGCGATGGGTGCGGCGGATCTTAAACGAATAGAGCGAGGGGAAATGCCACCAGAAGCTCGAGATGCAACTCGTGCGGGGATGATACTCGGGATCATTTCGGTGACCTATCAGCTTGTTGTCTTTATTCTGATTATCACGGGCGTCATACCATTGCCCACGAGAGATGATGCATTCTTACACTGACTCTTTCGCTTCATTTGTTTGTTTTTCAACTGAGCGTGTTTTTGCCATACGTGGTATGAACCAGATAAGAAGTAAACCGCCCAAGGGAATGAAGACGGCTGCTTCTCCTGCCGACTCAAAGAGTGCCAGCATCTCCCATGGTACGTCTAAACTTTCGGTCGAGAAAAACTGAGTGGCGACGATGGCTACAGCATATTCCCGAAAGCCAACTCGTCCGAACGGAATAAGATTGGCAAGAACAGCAACGACTGCAAGTACGAGTGTTTGGGTTGGTGAGATATCAATTCCTAATATGGCTAATGCGGCCGCCATGCGGCAGGCAAAGGCGGCTAAATCGATTAAGCGTAGAACAATGCCGCCCCAAAGAGCCCTATGGTTCCGAAGAATAGGTCCAGCTCCACGACCATGACGCATGATGATCGGTGTTGCTGCCAAGGCGCGGAGGATTAGTCCGAGACTCACTGTTCCAACAACGAGCAATATGAACCAGATAACATTGAGCTCGGGATAAATGATGATGGCCCCAATGACCGCCGCCAATCCAACACCAAACATACCCATAATGGCAACAAACCAAGCAATGATCTCTAGTAGGCGCATTCGATCAACGCGCATGTGGTAAGCAAATCGACTGAGAGCGCCAATTCTTACTGGTGCATAGTTGAGCATGCTGGCAACTAAATTCAGTGCCTGCAGGTCCCAGAAGCGTAGCGGCTTAATGGCCCGAACGGTGATCCAAAAACAAGCTCCATTGGCCAAGGCGCTCACCAAGGTTGATCCGACGAGTGCGACAAGCAGCCATGGAGGTGCTTCAAGAACGCGTGACCAATCCCCTTTCTGAATCGCCTGCTGAATAATCCACGCGAGCAATAATGCTCCGACGACGAACCCCGTCAGATCAAAGATGAGTCGGCGACGAGAATAATGAGGAACGTCTGTATGGGTCAGCGTAGAGTCCTTTCTCGCTGGAGTGACCACCATCTAGACAGATACATTTCTGGGGCTGTTACCAGTTGCGAGGTCTCGAGTCATCGAACCTATGCATTACCGATCTCGCCTCCAGCGGCATCTCCATCATTCGGATCAGAAATCGAATCCCGCATAGCGGTATCGGCGAGAATATTCTTCATTCGGTAATAGTCCATGATGCCTATGTTGCCTTCGCGGAATGCGTAGGCGAGTGCCTTGGGCACCTCTGCTTCAGCAAGAATGACAAGCGCACGGTTCTTCTGTGCATCTGCCTGGAACTCTGCCTCTGAGGCAATAGCGAGGGCACGTCGTTTTTCTGCATCAGCTTGGAATCGCTTTTTATCTGCAGCAGCCTGATCGGCCTGTAGCGCGGCGCCGATATTCTCTCCTACATCAACATCAGCGATATCAATGGAAAGAATTTCGAATGCGGTTCCTGCATCTAGGCCTTTAGCAAGGACTGTTTTTGATATCTCATCTGGATTTTCGAGTACCTTGAGGTGAGTTGCGGCAGAACCAATAGTTGAGATGATGCCTTCACCAACACGGGCAACGATTGTTTCCTCAGTCGCACCGCCAACAAGTCTGGCGATATTGGTGCGAACCGTCACACGAGCTCTTGCTCTGAGCTGGATACCATCACCTGCGACCGCATCAATGGTTGTCTTGCCATGGGTTGGACTTGGGCAGTCAATCACTTTGGGATCAACGCTTGTACGGACCGCGTCAAGTATGTCACGACCAGCCAGATCAATGGCGGTTGCTGTTTCCCAGGGCAGATCAATGCGTGCCTTATCCGCTGCAATCATGGCACGCACCACATTGGTCACCCGGCCACCTGCAAGAAAGTGAGCTTCCAAATGTTGAGTTGGAAGATCCATGCCGGCTTTTTTGGCGCTAATTCGATTGAACACAATTTCTCGAGCTTGTACCTTTCGGAACTTCATCATGATTAAATCGATGAAGCCGACACGTGCATTAGACACGAGTGCTTGGAGCCACAGTCCGAAGAACTGATAAGCAAATCCTAAAAGGATCAGCAGAATCAGGCCACCGATACTACCCAGAACAATCCAGACAATGGTAGCGGTAGATATCGCCAGACTAAGTGGCGTTGTGCTTGAAATGGCGAGCAATGGGGAGAGCAGCAACATGTCACGTACTCCTGAGCAGGATCAGATTAATGCCTGCACTTAGGACTTTCTGAATACGCCACCGAAGTTCCCTCTATAGCGGACGTACTTTAACTTGATTGTCGTACACATCCGTGACGACGATTGCGGTACCAGCCTCAATGATACCGGATTCCGCCATTCCATCGAGCCGACGCCCGGCGATTCGTACGGTTCCCACGGGACGAAGGGTGGTCAGGGTTTCGCCCTCACTGCCGATGAGCTTCTGTAGTTCTTGAACTCTTTGAGCACGGTCCATTTCTGACTTGGCGAAAGAGGCACGATTCCCCGTGGTGATCGATTCGCCATCCTCGGCGAGAATCATTCTCCGTGCTATAGGAGAGCTAATCCAAAGTTTGAATAGGCCCCAAGCAGCTAAAGGCCCAAGTATTAGGGTTAATCCCAGCATCACGACACCTACTAGGGCGTCATACAAGAAGAACGAGACAATGGCGGCAACAGCAGAAGCGGCACCAAGTAGGGCTAGGAGACCACCAGAGGGAACAAAAACCTCAAGAATGGCCACAAGCACCGCGACACAGATGCAGACAATGCCAATAACCAAAAAGGTGTCATCTGGAGCAGTTTCAACAGCAATTTGAGCGATCAAGCTCATCTCTATGCCTCCTCCACCAAGATCGTGAGCCCTGAGGCGTCTACCACACGAACCAACGTGCCTTGGGCAATGTACTCTCCAGCGCTGCTTACATCGATAGGTCGATTACCAAAAATCGCGCGTCCAGAAGGTCGTAGATCTGTCTCAGTTGTACCCGTATCACCTGCTTTTAGCACAAGCTTTGATTGAGAGGAGACATCGGGTCCGTCTCCAGTGCCCACCTCTGCTCGGAGAATCGCCCTATCAAAAAGCGGGAGCGTATGAACATAGCGTGAGATCACCCAGAGCCCACAAGCGGAAGCAAACAGCGCAGCAAAGACAGTGATCAGCCCGATCCAGAGACCACGCTGCGTCTCTGCAGTGGTGACATCACCTGATATGAAAGTGCCAATGAGCCCAATTAACAGAATGACCACACCTGCAACGCCAGCAAAACCAACCCCCGGAACAACAAACAGCTCAAGGCCAATCAAGATTATCCCGAGTCCAATGAACAAAATGTCCCACCATTGGGTCATTCCAACTAAAGCAGGTGCTCCAATAAGAATGAGCAGCGCGATGATGGACAGAAGTGCGAACACACCACTACCAGTGGCCAGCTCAACAAAGAGTGCGAGAATGCAGACAACGATTAAAGCACCTCTTGTCCAGGGATTCAAAAGGAACCGGACCAATCCCTCTGACCAAGATTCGTTGAACCAAATGACACGTGAGGCACCGAAGAAATCAGTAAGGTCTTTTTCATTTGCAACGACAGCGGCCACCAGGCCATAGTGAGATGCCTCGTTTGCTTTCAGTGTGAGAAGCCGATCGTCAGTGAGCACTTGGCCAATGACCTTCCACTGATTGCCTTGGTCGGCCGTGAGCCTCTGGCGGCTTGAGGGCAGCGTCTGTTGGAATTCGATTTCTGCCTGCAACTCTTGCTCGGTCAGCTGTGGACCACTGGCGATACCACCGGGATTTGGTGGATCGAAGAGCGTATTCCACCAAGGTGTGATTGCGGTGTTGGTGAGGTTAGGAGCACCAACAGGCGTCATGGTAGTGGGAGGCTCATCGCCAAACAGCGTGGCATATTCTGATCGATCAACAAACACACGTTGTCCGGTGTCTTTGTTTTCGATGAGCCATAGCTCAACACCAACACTAATAAAGCCTTGGACCAGATTCTCGTCGTAGTGGTTTCTTCTTGCTGAATCGATGACTTCTGCCAAGAGAGGCGATTCTAGTTTGGCGCGTTCTGTTTGTGGCAGTGCGCTAATGCCACCGGGCCCGATGGCGATGGGCGCGGCATCGCCAAAAGTAGCACCTGGCGCCATGATGATCTCACGGCAGGCAAGTGCGATGATGGTGCCAGCAGAGTAGGCTTGTGGGTTAATCCATGCCACCGTATTGGCTGGTGCCTGGGTCTTCACAAGCAAGCAAATGTCCAGGGTGGCAGTCATTTCACCACCAGGTGTATCAAGGTCTAGTACAACCGCATCCACACCGGCTTCAAGAGCGGCGTTAAGCCGGCGCTGAACAGACCAAACCGTTACGCGATCAATGACTCCGTGAATTGGCAATATGGCCACGACACTCGCGCTGCGTCCAGCAGGGATCGGTGAATTTGATTGCTGATAGGCCATCCCACCGAGGAGGCAGGTGAGGCTCAGGAGTAATCCGAGTCGGCATACTGATTTGAGGCGAGTGGAGTTCATGAGGAGTGATATCAGAAGTATAGGAATCACAGGATCGAAAGCGTCATGATTTAGTTGCCTAGTTGCCTAGCGCAATAA
>CALCOW010000002.1 GCA_937899935.1 uncultured Phycisphaerae bacterium | reverse complement strand
GTATTAGGTCATTTGACTGAACAAGTGAGGTCTGTTGAAACGGGTAGTTCGCCGCTTCGTCAGCAGCACCAAGAGCGCGATAATGTGGCGCGCGTTGCGACAGGGTGGGATATTTTTGACAACCTTTTAGGTGGTGGACTTTGTCGGGGGCGAGTGCATGAGTGGTTTGGTGTCTGTGGTAGCGGTGTGATTCAGGGGCAACCTTGGAAGCCGCCATTGGCTGTATTGAGTCATTGCGTACAACGAAGTTTAGAACACGGTGTCGCGATTTGGTTTGGCCGAAGTGTGTGGCCATATGCACGCCTTTTGTCAGATCGTGCTCGCAGATTGTCATTGTTTGTGGATGTTGGCAATTGCCCTAGCCATATAAATGGGAAATTGATTTGGGCTATTGATATGGCATTGCGCTCTGATTGGGCTTCTGTGGTGATCGCAGATGGACGTGGTTTAAGTATGAAGGTTAGTCGTCGATTGCAGTTGGCGGCTGAGCAAGGTAGTGGTTTATGTTTGCTTGCTCGTTCACCTAAAGAATATGGCATGTTGTCTGCAGCGTCGACACGTTGGCGTGTTTCATGGTGTCAAAGTGAAGAATACGGCCCTCGCTGGCGCATTGAATTGATGCATATGAAAGGCTTTGGTATTCATTCAGTAAAAAAGACACAAAGTTGTGTTGTTGAGGGTTGTCCTAATGAGGCGCATAGTTTGCGTGTGGTTGCCTGATTGGTCGGTTGATGTAGTTCGTCGTCGCAAGCGATTGGAACGTAAAACAATTGTTTTATTGGTCGCAAGTGGTTTAGAAGATGAAGTCGTACGGTGTTGTCAAAACGCTCGTGAATTGGGTGTTTTTCCAGGCATATCCATTGCTCATGCACATGCTTTGATTGGAGAGAGCAACAATAAATCGGTGGTCGATGTTTATGATCAGGCTTGTGATCGTCTTGCCTTGCTTGGTTTGGCAAGATGGGCAAGGCGTTATTCACCGCGGGTTGTAGTTAATCAGGATAAACCAGGTGATGAGGCACTTATTTTAGATGCAACAGGATGCACTCATCTTTTTGGTGGTGCCTCCTCAATGGTGCAGCAGATAGGCGCATCACTTCAAAGATTTGGTATCCATGCTTCGGTGGGTTGCGCTGGTACGGTTGGGTGTGCTTGGGCTGCATCGCGTTGTAAATACCAACATTGTGTTGAGTCTGGCGATGAGCGCCTCTTTCTTCGTGGGTGCCCGGTGTCATCTTTGAGATTAAAGCCTTCTTGTATCGAGTCTTTGCATGAGGTTGGATTGAATGAAATAGGCATGTTGTGGAACATTTCTAGATCTGAATTAGCGACTCGGTTTGGCTTGGGTTTGATACGGCGTTTAGATCAGGCTTTGGGGACAGTCCCTGAAGTTGTTTCATGGCTCGATGAAGCCCCCTTGCCGTGTGTGTTAAAGCGTTTTGCAGGGCCAGTCGTTTGTTTAGAGACAATCAGAAGTGTTTGTCGGATGCTGTGTCATGAGTTGTCATGTGTATTGCATGATCACAGAAAAGGTGCGGTGCGTTTGCTATTGCGATGTCTTGGCGTTGATGGCCTAGAAGTTCGTCGTGAGCTATGTGTGAGTCATCCAGTGTGTGATGAGAGCCATTGGTGGTCACTGCTGCAATTAGAGATTGAGTCTTTGGACCTTAAAGGTGTTGGTCAATATTCCAGAGCTCATTTTGGAGGCGTTGAAGAAGTGGCGCTTGAAGTATTGTCATGGGAGCCAATGCAGCATGAGCAGGCAGTTCTGTTATCAGATGAAATATCTAATGGCATTGAAGAATCCTATTTTGGTTCCAATCTTTTTAGGGGTGAAGTTGGATTATTTGTTGATCGTTTGCGTAGTCGTATAGGTAACGATTGTGTTTGGTCGATGAAATCCGTTGCTACGCACTTGCCTGAAGAGGCGTCATGGCTTGATTCTTCTGGCGACAGTGATATTGAGCAGCAAAGTTATAGCCTGGGATTATTTCGGCCTTCATTGGTACTTGATGTTCCAGAATTA
>CALCOW010000001.1 GCA_937899935.1 uncultured Phycisphaerae bacterium | reverse complement strand
GGCGGCGGTGATTCTGGCGGCGGTGGCAACACGAACCCCGGCGACTCACAGAACGAAAAAGAACCCGTGGGTGGTGGCTCAACCTTGCCACAGCCAGTATCGGAGCGTGACTAATGGTACACACCAAGTTCAAGCACCTGGCGCTTCACCAAGGTTCGCCAACACAACATCGCGGCAGCGCGATCCTCGTTGTTATTTGGTCACTGACTGTTGGCGTCTTGATCGCCAGTAGTGTGCAGATCTTTGCCTACCGACAAGCGGTCCAAGGCGCCGAAGCAGTGCAACGCATCCAAGCTCGCTGGGCCGCGCGTGCGGGCCTTGAACAAACCATTGCGGCCATGGCTGATTTTACAGAATCACCAGATCCAAATGATGCATGGGCAATGACACGCGCTTTTGACGCGGTTGCCGATGGCCAAACGAATAATGCCTCCTGGATTATCCGACATCATATCGATGGCCAGACCTATCTTGGACCAATGGATGAACATGCAAAACTCAACGTCAATGGTCAAGCTCGCCAGTTCTTACTCTTTTTGCTTGATAGTCCGCCGGTTGGTGTGCCTGAAGCTATTGAAGACTGGATCGATGAAGATGATGAAATTACAGGCTTAGTCGGCGCCGAGCGCGACTGGTATAACGGATTTGAGAACCCCTATGATCCACGCAATGGTCCCATCCAGAGCATGGCTGAAATGGAGCTCATTGCCGGTATTGATCCGATCGATCTTCGAGGCGAAGACTGGAACCTCAACAACCGACTCGACTCAAGTGAAAATGATGCACTGATGACACTCCCGGCGGATGAACCGGACGGCATTCTTGATGCAGGCTGGAGTCAACGCCTGACGCCTTATTCACGTGGCTGGGGCGCGACGCTGTCTGGACTACCCCGACTACAGCTCATCGAAGTGCTTCCTGAAGATCTGGCAGACCGCGTGAAAATCACCACGAGCCAAGCGGAGCAGCTTATCGCTCTTTCACAATCAGACGGCTTCTCACTCGAGACACTCATTACGACACCAATCAACGCCTCTGGTGATGATGTTGAACTGTTAACTGACGATGAGATTGCCAACGTGCTCGCCGAGTGCACCATGTTCCCCAGCTATCAGGTCCAGTACGGGAAACTCAATATCAATACTGTCCCAGAAGATCTCCTCAGCGATATGTTCCCTGATGATCCCATGTTAGTTGATGAGATTATTCGGATGCGACGTCAATCTCAGGGCATCACGAGCATGATGGAGTTACTCGATGCTCCAGATATGGAACGCGAGGACGTCGAGCAGATGTCTTACTACCTGGATACTTCAAGCAATGTATTCACAATTAGCTCAATTGGTCGATCTGACCTTTCTGGGCTAGAAGTGGAAATTATTGCCGTGGTCGATCGTTCTACCCTCCCCGTCCGGATTCTGGAGTATCGCGAAGAATGATCAAGTCACTCTCAAATTTCACCAAGCAAATCGGCTCGCGCGCTCAAAATGGCGAAGAGTTGGCCGATCGACGTATCGCATGCCTTCAACATGATGGCGACCAATGGCTGGTCATGGTTGCTCTTTTAGAAGATGGCCGCCTCAACATAAACACAACTGAGAAGACGTCTGATCCAGTCGTCTTTCTGAAAAAGCATGATCTTGAAGAAGTGATCTGCGTACTCTCGTCTGGGAGTGTTATCTGCAGAATGTGCGACCTTCCTGATGGCACTGAAACAGAGCTAGAGGCTGCCATTACGTTACAAGCCGAAGCACTTCTCGAACAAGACATTCCTGAATATCGCATCGCGATGACCATTCTTCCGCCGCGCGAAGAATCGACAACACGACAAGGTCTGATCGTAGGCTGGCCAGAAGGCAAGGGTTCCGTCCATCAGCACTTACCTGAGCTAGAAACAAATCCTCGATTTGTCGCAGATGCCGTCGCTATTGCAGCGCTCGCAGGAGAGGCTCCACTGAATTATCCCATCGTTCGGCTAAACCAACCGAACGGCGGCATTGCCTTGTGCATGCAGACTGCCGCTGGAATGACCGTACGTGCGACGCGAGAACACATCGATATTAACTCCAGTACCTCAGCTTGGAATGAAACAGTGATCCGTGCACTTGGAGAAACAACACTCCATGAAGGCGGCGATCTTGATGCGGCTCAGGAACAAATCAATTGGGTTCGCCATCGTATGGAAGCTGGCGATGTTGATGGACTTTTGATTCACCCGGACCAGAGCATGGAGATTGCTGATTCAGTCAGTGGTGCGACCCGGGACGCTGACTGGTGGAGACATTGGGGGACGTGCTTAGGTGCTCTTCTGGCTTACGCCGGACCGATGACGACGGCCACTGAACTTTTCAACACACAACCAATCGCTGAACGATCTCGACTGCGAGAAGCCGGCGAAGTCCTCGGCAATCGCCAGAATGCCAAAATGATCCTCATTGCCTGCATTCTCTTGCTGGCCTTTGGACCATTATTGTTCGCAGGCCTACGACTCGGGGCGCTCTCTTATCGATACAGCGATATTGATGAGCAATTGGCCGCGAGCCAACCACTTAATAATACGATGTCAATGTATCGGGCCGTCAAGAACGAAACATGGCCAATGGTAAAGCTCACCGCCGACATTGTGCGCCATGCACCAAACGGTATCGAGATCGACTCGTTCCGACTCATTCACAATAAAGATCTTTCGATCAAGGGAGTGGCGGTCGGGCGCGGAGGGCTTGATGCGGCCTACAAGCTGATCGAAGGCTTTGGACAAAATCTTGTTGATACAACAATCTTCAAAGACTTTCAGATAAGCAAAGATCCTGAAGGCTCCGGTGGAACATATACCTTTGAGATCAGTTGTGAAGTTGCAAACCCATATACGATTGCCAAATATGAACAGGGAGGCGATTCCGACTGGACTGGGGAAAATACGCTGCGACATCGCAAGTACGGAATGCCACCATCCGGAAGTGACCAAAGCACAACCACTGCTTCTTCGTACACACCCCCATCCTCCACGCCTAATCCAGCTCCATCGGCAGCCGCAACCGATGCACCAGAAGACCAAGAACTTGCATCCCGTCTTGATCGAAGACGAAACACAACAACTTCATCCTCAAGTGACGGCGCCGCCAGTCGTGTTGGTGGTGGCGAAACGGCTGCCAGAGCAACTGGCACCATCCCACCACCCCTATCAGAAGCACAGCTAGAAACCATGAGTAAGGATGAACTGGATCAAGCACTCCGTGCCGTAATGATTGCACGACGATCCGCACGGAATGATCCAGAGTTAACCAAGCGACTTAAAGATGAGCAGTCGCTCATTTTTAAGTACATGCGAGAGACACAAGAGAAGAGCGGCGGATCATGAAGAAACAACTAGATAGCTTCGCAGATCAGTACGCTGATATGTCACCCACGATGCAGATTGCAACTTGGTGCTTAGGCTTCCTTTTTGCCTATCTAATTTGGGCGTACACACTCGGAGCCATCGCGGTCAATCTTAATGCGAAGGCAGATGCAATCGATCAGAAGGTTGCTCTAGTAAGACAGTACAGCACTCTGAGCCCAAGCTTACAAACAACAATTATGTCGATTGGCGAGGTGGAATATCCAGCAAACCGAGGCAATCTTGAGCTTGAATTGGAATCTGCGATCAACGAAGTACTGAATAGTCCTTCCTTGAGTATTCGCAAGCAAACAACGAACACACGTGCTGGCAAACAATATAAAGTTGGATCACTTGGCGGCACTGCGAAGTCTCGTCCAATATCAACTGTGCTAAGTCAGATGACGCTTGAATTACCTGCCACTCAACTGGCGAAATTTTTAGCTGCTTTGGAATCCCATCCAGTTATTGACTCGATCAGTGAGGTGGTCGTCAATCGAACCAATACCTATGGGGTTCTTAAAGTAACCATTGAAGTCGAATCTTGGCGACAGGGAGATCGACGAGGTGGGAGATCATGATGGCTCCGCAGACACACCAACAAGGATCAAATATCTCTTACCGATCAAGCTTCGGTCGTCACAAGACCATGACGGCCCCACTTGCTGTGAGTTTGGTTTGCATTGTCGTTGGTCTGGTTTTCCTGATCTGGGCGATCACACCGGTCTTCGTTGCAATCACTCGTACGAATCCTGACCCAAATGCCGCGCAGATTCGGCTCACTGAGTTGATTGAAGAGAGCCAGGAGCTACAAAATTTCAGTGTGGAAAACTATGAAGGCCGGTACGCCTTTAATCAGCGTGACGTCAAACCCTGGCCAACACCGCGCCGCACCGCACCGCCAGCTCCAGAGCGACCAAAAGTAGCTCAGCCGGCCGCGCCAGTGGCACCCCGCGGCCCATCACCAGCTCCGACCAATTACGGCGGCCCCGACTTAATTGCATTGGCTGGGTTTCAGGCTTGGTTTGATGGTGGCTCGAAGGGACCCATTCGTATCATGCTTGGGCAGGAACAAGCTAATTTGCGTCTGATTGATTTCATCTCATCTAAAGCGGCGCGCGTGGCATGGCAGCGCAATAATGACACTGAATGGGGTGAGTACGAAGTACCAGTCTTTGAAAGAGATGACGATGGGCCTTGGTCAAAGGTCACCGGTGGAACAACGCCAAGCGGACTCGAGATCATTAAAACGCAAGATCCGGCTGAAGGTGACGGATCTCCGCTGAAGCGACCGATAGGTGCTGTATCCGCAACGAATGCCCAACCCCAAGCAACCGACACCCCCGACAGCAAAGCTGGAGAAACGGCTAAGAAACTGAATGATGATGCCCTGGTGGAAACAAATGATTCCGATACTTCCATTGGCGATCATCTTGGCAATGCGGCCAAGGCGACAGGCGAGGCCCTAAAAAAAGCCTTCTCAGGAAACAATTCAGATGAATCAGAATCAAAGAAGCCAGACGGTGACTCTGATGCTGAGTAAGAAGACTACTGCCTCGAAGGAGAGGACCGTGAGACCGAGATCTATTGCACTACTACTCATTGCACTGATTGCTGCCACTGCTCACGGCGATGATGAGCGACCAGCCCCCACCGCACCGGACAGCGTTGCTCCGTCAACGCCGTCCAGCGAAAGTGCGCCTGCTACGAGCGAAGCTTCGCCAGATACCATTAAGCCCATTGGTGAGGCTGCAGATGAATCTGGCGAAGAAAAGACCAATGACGATGATCGGTCAACAGATCCAAAAGGCGCCGAGTATTTGTCCGTCAACGTAACCGATGAGAGCAATGGCAATGGTCGCCGTGAGGTGCCTGACGCCATGGTGCCACTGACTTTTAATGGAGCGACTGTCGAAGAGACCCTTCCATTTATTGCCGAAGTGACTGGCAAAGTGGTCATTCCGCTCGATCAGAAGACCACGCTTAAGAATGCCACGATCACGATTATGAATGATAAGCCGGTGCCTGCAAGTGAAGCGCTAGATCTCATCTTCAATGCTTTCAAACTGCAGAACGTAGCCGTGATTGAGCGAGAGGATGTCATCATCATTGGCACCCTCAGCAAGATCAACGAACAGCTCGGGTCTATACCCGTGATTCCAGCAACTGAATCAATCATGGAACGACCAGATCGTGGGTCCATTGTGCTCAAGGTTTTTCAAGTCAAACAAAGCCCCGCAGAAGCGATCGTTGAGCAGTTTGAAGAGATAAGGCCACAGTACGCAACGATCACCGTCGATGAAACCTCAAATCAAATTGTCGTCCTTGGTGACATCGGTCTCTGCCAACAGGTTCAGGAAGTTATTAACGAACTTGACCAACTCTGGGTCAATACAGAGATACGTACGTTCCGCCTTAAACATGCAGACGCTGAAAGTGTGAGTGAGAACATTCTTGAGCTCTTTGAAGACTCCGGAAACAATCGCTCATCTTCCTCCAACCGTGGCTCATCAAATCGGGGCAATTCCGGCAGATCAAATAGTGGCAACGCACGCAGCGCCTCGGGACTCAATGTTGAGTTACGCGTCGCTGTTAATGTGCAACAGAACACAGTAACCGTCTCATCGGCTCCGGAAATCGTCCAGAAAATTGGGGAACTTATTGAAAGTCAGTGGGACCTGCCACGACCGAAGGGAACCCAGCGACTTTATGTTCTTAAGTATGCTGATCCAATTGAAGTAAGAGACATTCTCAATAATGTGCTCGATCAAGGTTCATCCGGCGGTGGCGGTGGCGGCGGCCAAGGTGGACAAAACTCACTAACCAGCCTGAGTGGCATCTACCGTTTTGAGGCTTTTCCTGACAAGAACGCCCTACTGGTGGTTTGCAAGACTGAAGAGAGCTTTGCTTTCCTAGATTCAATCATTGCTGAAATCGATCAACCAGCTGCCGCGGGGCTTCCGTTTGTGATTGAACTAGAGAATGCAGATGCTGTTCGGCTTGCAGAAGAACTCAACGTGCTACTCGCTGAGCCGGGATCGGGAAGCGGACTCTCTCGACCAGATGAAGGTCTCAGTGGACAACCAGCCGACACCGAACTTGAACAGGCAGGCACCGGCC